>JAMPGF010000017.1 GCA_023664105.1 Butyricicoccus sp.
CAAGCTCCGGCGCGAAATCGCGCCCATACAGCGCCTGACCGACCGCGGCAGCGGCGCGGGCAGCGTCCACACCGACGCGGTGCAGTAGCCTTTTCCACCCCGCGGGGGAGTCCGGCAGCCCGTCCAGCGCCTCCCCGGCCCCAAGGGAGCACAGGCGAATTTCCTTGCCCGAGCATTTCAGCGCGCGCAAAAACTCCGCCGAGTGTACCCTGCCGCCGCGCTCAAGCAATGCGCAGAATCCCGCAAGCCGCGGCAGCGGCAGCCCGGGCAGAGCCTCAAGCGGCGAGAAGTCCGCCGGCCCGCCCGGGGCGCAGAAGGCGTCCAGCAGCCCGGAGTCCAGCATTATCCCCAGCTCCCGGGAACAGGGGCAGGGGAGCGTTTTAATAATTTCGACGCGCACCCGCTCCGCGGCAAGCTCGGCGGCGAGATGGGATTTTTCAAATACCGCCGAGCGCGTACCCCCGTCCAGCGCGAAACCAAGCCGCGCGCAAAAACGCAGCGCGCGGAACATGCGCAGCGCGTCCTCCTCAAACCGCCGCTCAGGCTCCCCCACACAGCGCACAAGCCCCCGCGCAAGGTCGCCCCGCCCGTCGAAAGGGTCGACGATCTCTCCCGACAGGGGCGCGGCCATGGCGTTTACCGTGAAGTCCCGGCGGGACAGATCTTCGCGAATATCGCCCACAAAGCGCACGCTGTCCGGCCTTCGGTGGTCGGCGTAAGCCCCGTCGGCGCGGAAGGTGGTGACCTCGACGCTGCCGCCGGGCGTTTTCACGGTGACGGTGCCGTGGCGCAGCCCCGTGGGCAGGGCCGATTCGCCGAAAAGCTCCATGACCTGCTCAGGCCGCGCGGAGCTTGCCGCATCCCAGTCGCCAGGCGTGCGCCCAAGAAGGCTGTCGCGTATGCACCCGCCCACCGCGAAGGCCGAAAACCCGGCGTTTTCAAGCCGCGAGAGGACGTATTTTATTCCCTCTGGAAAAACAATTTCCGCCATCTGTGTAAATTCTCCGCAGTTTCGGTATATTATAGATAGGGACTAAAGCAAGAAAGTCTTGTAATTTAAGACAAATACAAGTATAATACTTTTCGCTGAAAAAAACAACAAACTGTTCAAGGAGCTATAGATGGAAGATTTCAGGAAATATCTCACGCCCGATAAAAGGTGCCACCTCATCGGAATCGGCGGCGTTTCGATGTCACCGCTGGCGGAGGTGCTCTCCGGCATGGGGATGCACGTCAGCGGCTCGGACATGAAAGACGGAGAAAACGTCGAGCATCTCCGGGAAAAGGGAATAGACGTAGTGATAGGCCACAAGGCCGAGAGCATAAGCGCGGACCTCGATTTCGTGGTGCGCACGGCCGCGGTTCATAACGATAACCCCGAGATAATCGCCGCGCGCAAAATGGGCGTCCCGGTTTTCGAGCGCACCCAGGCCTGGGGCGCGATAATGAAGGACTACCGTAACGCCCTGTGTATCTCCGGCACCCACGGCAAGACCACCACTACCTCCATGTCTACGCACATACTCATGGCCGCGCAGCGCGATCCGACCGTAATGATAGGCGGCACCCTGCCGCTGCTGCACGCTGGCCACAGAGTCGGCGCGGGGGACACCATTGTCATGGAGTCCTGCGAGTACTGCAACTCCTTCCTCAATTTCTACCCCACGGTTGCCGCTGTACTGAACATCGAGGCCGACCACCTGGACTTTTTCAAGGACATTGACGATATTAAAAGATCCTTCCGCGAATTTGTGTCCCACGTCCCGGACGACGGCTATGTCGTGGTCAACGCCGAGGACCAAAACAGCATGGAGATTGCCCAGGGGCTGAAATGCAAGGTGATGACCTTCGGCCTGACGGACAAGGCGGATGTCTGGGCGAAAAACATTGTTCGTCTCGGCGCGCAGAGCGATTTTGACGTGATGCTCGGCGGCAAAAAGTTCACCCATGTGTCGCTGCACGTCCCGGGCTTGCACAACGTTCGCAACGCCCTTGCGGCGACGTGTTCGTGCGTGTGTCTCGGCGTGGGGCCGCTGGCTGTGAAGTATGGCCTTGCCGCATTTACCGGCGCGGGCCGCCGCTTTGAGTTCAAGGGCAAGTTCAACGGCGCGGATGTATACGACGACTACGCCCATCATCCCGGTGAGCTCAAGGCCCTGCTCGACGCCGTGGAGCCGCTGGGCTACCGGCGCGTCATCGTCGTGTTCCAGCCGCACACCTATTCGCGCACGAACGCGCTGTTTGACGATTTCGTGGAGCAGCTTCGCCGCCCGGACATGACGATTTTGGCGGAGATCTACGCCGCGCGTGAGCAGAACACCATCGGCATCTCCGCGCGCGACATTTCCAAGGAGATACCAAACTCGATGTATTTTGACAGCTTTTCCGAGATTGAAAAGAGCCTCCGCTGGACTGCCGCGCCGGGAGATATTATTTTGACCGTCGGCGCGGGTGATATTTACAAGGTCGGGGAAAGCCTTGTGGGCAAGGGATAAATTAAAAAAACATCCACTCAAAACGCGGGCTTTATGCCCGCGTTTTGAGTAAAAAAAGAGAAGAATATACAAGACATTTTTCCCCGGCGGATGTATAATAGCGTAGTTAGGGGGCTTGGCAATGGAAAAGGAGACGCGCGAGGCGGTATTTGACGGCGATTTGGGGCTTGAGGCTTTTCGCCTGCGTGGTATGTCGCGGCCATTTCCGATGCATTTCCACGAGCACTATGTGTTCGGCCTTGTGGAGGCGGGGAAGCGGGAGCTTAGGCTTGGGGAAAAGCGCCTTGTGGTTGAAAGCGGCTGCGTTTTGACGTTTGCGCCCGGTGAAAGCCACGGCTGTGTGCAATGCGGCGGCGAGCTTGACTACCGCGGGCTGAACGTGCCGGTCCGGAGCGTGCAGGAGCTCATGCGCGGGAAAAAACTTCCGCGCACTGCTGAGAGTGTGCTGCGCAGCGCGGAGCTGTGTCAGGCTTTCCGTCAGGCCCACGAGGCGGTGATCTGCCGCGCGCCGGAGAGCGAGAGGCGGGAGCTTATGAAACGCCTGCTGGCGCTGCTGACGCGTGAGCGTGGCGCGGCGGAGCTGCCGAAGGAGTGCAGAAGCGAGGTTGAGTCAGCTTGCGAGTACATGCGCGGCAATTACAGCCGCCGCATCAGCCTGGACGAGCTGTGCCGCCACGCGGGCATGAGCAGGGCGGCCCTTGAACGTGCATTCGCCGTGGAAAAGGGGATTTCACCGCACCGTTATCTTGAGAGCGTGCGCGTGAGTAATGCAAAGCGCCTGCTTGGACAGGGCGTTCCACCGTGCGAGAGTGCGCTGTTGACCGGGTTTTCTGACCAGAGCCATTTTACCAACCGCTTCCGTGCCCTGACCGGCCTTGCGCCGGGGCTGTACAGCGGTATTTTTCGCAATGAGGACGGAGACATGAGGAATGGAGACTAAAAAATCAACTGGGCATCTGCTTGCGCTGCTCAGCGTGGCGGTCTGGGGCACGACCTTTATCTCAACAAAGATCCTGCTCACGGCATTTAAGCCGGTGGAGATTCTGTTTTTCCGCTTTACAATAGCCTTTCTTGCCCTGCTGGCGGTGTGCCCGCGGCGGATGAAGGCGGAGTCGGCGTCTCGTGAGCTGACCTTCGCGGCGGCGGGGCTGTGCGGTGTGACGCTCTATTTTCTGCTGGAAAATATAGCGCTGACGTACACCATGGCCTCGAACGTGGGAGTGATAATTTCCACGGCGCCGTTTTTCACAGCGCTGCTCTCGCGCGTGTTTGACCGCACGGAGGACAGGCTCGGCGCGGGCTTCTTTGCCGGATTTGTGCTGGCGATTGCGGGTATTGCGCTCATAAGCTTCAACGGCTCTCGTCTCCAGCTGAGCCCGAAGGGAGATCTGCTGACTGTGCTGGCCGCTTTTGCCTGGGCCTGTTACTCAATACTTACAAGGAAAATCAGCCGTTACGGCTACAGCGTGCTGCTGACCACGCGGAGGATATTTTTCTATGGGCTTGTCTTTGTGCTGCCGGTCCTGCCGTTTTTTGGATTTTCACTGGGCATGACCCGCTTTGCCGGGGCGAAGTACCTGATGAATATTCTTTATCTCGGCCTGGGAGCGTCGGCGGCCTGCTTTGTGACATGGAACTTCGCGGTGAAGGTGCTGGGCGCTGTGAAAACGAGCGTTTACATATACATGACTCCGGTTATTACGACGGTGACCTCGGTGCTGATACTCGGCGAGCCGCTGACCTGGCTGTCAGCGCTGGGGACGCTGCTGACGGTTGCGGGACTGTTCCTGTCCGAGCTGAGCGGACGGGCCGTAAAAAAGGGGAGAGTCAAAAGTGAAGCAGCGAAATGAAAAATGCGTGATGGTGATAGACGAGAGCCTGCCTGTTGGCGTGATAGCCAACACGGCGGCGATTATGGGAATGAGCCTCGGCAAGGCGCTGCCGGAGCTCATCGGCGAGGATGTGCGCGACGCGGCGGGCAGCGAGCACCGGGGAATAATCGAGCTGCCGGTGCCGGTACTGCGCGGCAGTGCGCAGAGAATAAGGAAGCTGAGGGAAAGACTCGGTGAGCCGGAGTTTTCAGGGCTGACGGCGGTGGATTTTTCCGATTTGGCCCAGGGCTGCGGGACATATGAGGAGTTTATCGAAAAAATGCGCATGGCACCGGAAAATGAGCTTAACTATCTCGGCATCGCGCTGTGCGGCGATAAAAAGAAGGTAAACAGGCTCACGGGATGCCTGCCGCTTTTGAGGTAAAAAATTTTGTGCCTCCGGCACAAATGCCGTCTGCTGTGCATGGATATCCGTAAGGCGGCAAAGCCGCCAACGGCTACCTCATCATGCAAACTTCAACGCGCCTTAGGCGCTATAAAAAGTAGACGTTGTCTACTTTTTAATGAAGTTTAGTATGAAAGAGCAGCTCCGTATTCTTTTATCCGCGCCCGAACAGCCTGTCGGCGTAGCGCACAGTATCCATGGCGGTTTTGCAGTAGGCGTCCGCGCCTATCATGTCGGCGTAGTTTTGTGTGAGCACCGCGCCGCCGACCGCAACACGGCAGCCAGGAGCTCGCTCGCGAAGGGACTTTATGGTCTGCTCCATAGCCGGAACCGTGGTTGTCATCAGCGCGCTGAGTCCGACGAGCTTAACGCCCTCGCGCAGCGCCGCTTCCGTCACGGTCTCCGGAGCCACGTCGCGTCCCAGGTCGATGACCTGGTAGCCGTAGTTTTCCAGCAGCACCCGGACGATGTTTTTCCCGATGTCGTGGATGTCGCCCTTGACCGTGGCGAGAATGACCTTCGGCGCGCCGCCGTCGCCGGCGGGGATGGCGGTGCGCACCACGTCAAAGGCCGCGGTTGCCGCCTCCGCGCTCATGAGAAGCTGGGGCAGGTACATCGTCTTGTTCTCAAAGCCGGTGCCCACAACGTCCAGCGCCGGAATAATCTGCCCGTTAATAAGCTCCATGGGGTCGCTGTCCGGCAGCAGGGCCCGGGCGATTGCGGCGGCGCTCTCCTTCAGCCCGCGCACTATCGCTCCCTTGAGCCCCTCGCCATCCGCCTCTTCGGGCGAAACGGCGGCTGTCTGCTGCGTGCTGACGCTTCCGGCAAAGTCAATGTATTTCGCGCACCCGGCGTCGCGCCCGCTCAGCAGCAGGAAGGTGCGGCAGGCCTTCATCACCTCAAAGGAGCGCGGATCAATTATCGCGGCCTTCAGCCCGCTTTGCAGCGCCAGCGTGAGAAAGGCGGCGGTCACGAAGTCGCGGCTGGGCAGGCCGAAGGAGATGTTCGACACGCCCAGCGAGCACACACCGCCAAGCTCCGAGCCGATAAGCCGTATGGCCTCAAGCGTGACTGCGGCGCTGCGGCTGTTCGAGGACACGGCCATGGCCAGCGGGTCAAATATCAGATCCCATGGCGGGATGCCGTAGTCCGCCGCGCGGCGGGTAATTTTCCGGGCAATCTCAAGCCGTGCCTGCGCGCTGTCGGGAATGCCGTTTTCGTCCAGCGTCAGGCAGACAATGAGCCCGCCGTATTTTGCTGCCAGCGGGAAGACCGCGTCCATGACCTCGGCCTTGCCGTTGACAGAGTTTATCATGGCCTTGCCGTTATAGCAGCGCAGTCCCTGCTCCAGCGCGGCGGGGTTGCTGGTGTCGATCTGCAGCGGCGCGTCGACCACGCTTTGCAGGGCGTGGACGCATGCGCGCATCATTCCCGGCTCGTCAAGCTCCGGCAGGCCGACGTTCACGTCCAGCACCTGTGCGCCCTGCTCGAGCTGTGAGATGCCCTCGCCGAGGATATAGTCTATGTCCCGCCTGAGCATGGCCTCGCGGAATTTCTTCTTGCCCGTGGGGTTTATGCGCTCGCCGATAAGCACGCAGTCGCCGTCAAGCTCAACGGCGTGGGCGTAGGACGAGACGACACGGCGGCGCTTTTGCGTCAGCGTCCGGGGTTCAAGGCCGCGAGTGGCTTCGACCGTGCGCGCGATGTACTCCGGCGTGGTGCCGCAGCAGCCGCCGATAATGCGCGCGCCGCCGCGGACCATCTCCGCCATGAGCTCGCCGAATTCCTCCGGCTCCACGTCGTACACGGCGCGCCCGTTTTCAACACGCGGCAGTCCCGCGTTGGGCTTGACCATGAGCGGCAGGGAGGTGCAGCGCGCCAGCTCCGGCAGCAGCCGAAGCATCTGCTTCGGGCCGAGGGAGCAGTTCATGCCTATGGCGTCGACCCGCAGGCCCTCCAGCATTGCGGCCATCGCCGCGGCGTTGGCCCCGGTCATAAGCTTTCCACCCTCGTCAAACACTACCGTGACAAAAACGGGCAGGTCACTGTTTTCCTTCGCGGCGAGCACTGCCGCCTTGGCTTCGTAGCTGTCGTTCATCGTCTCGATGAGTATGAGGTCGGGGCCGCAGGCCGCTCCGGCGCGTATCACCCCGGCAAAACGCTCCACTGCCTCGTCAAAGGGCAGCTGGCCCAGGGGGCTGAGCATCTTGCCCAGCGGGCCAATATCCAGCGCCACATAGCGCTCGCCGTCAAACTCGCTTTTCGCCTGCAAGGCCAGCTTTATCCCGGCGGAGACGACCTCTTCCAGCGAGAAGCGCCCGTCGTGCCCGTCAAACTTGAAGCTGTTTGCACCGAAGGTGTTGGCGTTGATTATGTTGCTGCCCGCTCGGTAATAGGCGCGGTGCACCTCGAGAATTCTCTCCGGGTGCAGAATGTTCCAGGTCTCGGGCAGCTCGCCGGGGCGCAGGCCCTGCTGCTGGAGCAGGGTGCCGGTGCCGCCGTCAAAGTATGTCAGGCCCGAGTGTATCTTGCTTAAAACATCCATTATGTAAACCTCGAAAAATTGATTTTACTCTCTTCCAAAACAGCGGCCGCGAGGCGGCCGCTGCTTTACATACGCTTATCGCCGGAAGGCGCAATTCTTCATGCCGCAGCGCTCGCAGTTCTGCTCCTGACTCGTGCAGCCCTGCGCACCAAGGCCCACGACAGCGGAGACAGATTTGCTCGGCAGCATCATCCCAGCGTCTGTGAGGCTTATTCCGGCGCGGCGGCTGGCGTCCAGCAGGCTTAAAAGCCCGCTCTGCGCGCCGATGGGGAAGTCCCCGTATCCGGGGCTGAAGCGCGGGCGAAGCTGAAGCCCTGCCTCAAAGAATTCCGCGCGCCACTGCTCGCACAGCTGATTGCACCAGGCCTCCACGGCGGCGCTGCCCACCGCGTCGAGCACGGCGGCGCGGGCGGGGGAGAGCAGGCGGTAGCGCTCAACCATGCGGTCAGGCTGCACTCCGGCGGTCGCGGCGAAGATAATCGCCTTTTCGCAGCCGTCCAGACCTCGCCGCAGATTGCGGCTTTCGACGCGCAGTCCGGCAATTTCCACGGCGCCGTCCTCCAGCGCGACATACGCGAGCAGGCGGCAGGCCCGGTATGAGGCGATGGATTGGAATTCCTCTATGCAGCTGATGAGCATCCCGCTCACCCCGGCGTCGGGGCGCGAGCGCCCGTAGCCGAGGCAGCGCAGCACCTCCGCCGGCGGGATTATGACATTGTCGGCGGTAAACTGCTCCGTCATTTTTTCACCTTCAAAAGAAAATATCGCTTATAATTATACATCCCAAGCCCGTAAAGTCAATAAATAGAGCGGAATAATATGAAAAAAGTTGACTTGGTTGGGTTGCTATGCTATACTTACTTTACCTATATTGCGAGGTGAATTTCATGGGTAGCGCGCTGAATGACCTTATTCTTGCTGCCATAATTTTTGCAGCAGTCCTGTTTGTACTGGTTTATGCAGGACTTGCACTTGTGAAAAGAGAAGTAATCACAAAAGAAACGATGAAGCGGGCAATCATTTCCATCGTGGTATTTGCCATTATATATTGGGGCTCCGGTTTCGTGATTGGCTGGAGAGAATACAATGTTTATATTAAAGCAATCGAGTTTCTTTCTGCTGTCATTGGCGCCGGATGTTATTGGACAGGCAGTAATAAGCCTTGAGTCATAACAACAGAAATGGCATCCTGTGTCTTCCGTGAAAATCCTGCCGCAAGGCAAGAGCGCGCTTTATACATGGCCACAGGCCGTGTATGAAGCGCGCTCTTTCAGCTCTGGCCCTTGGGCCGCTTTTTTCATTTCATCAGCTCGTACATAACGGCCTTTATGGTGTGCATACGGTTTTCCGCCTCGTCAAACACGATGGAGCGCTCAGACTCGAAAACCTCGTCCGTGACCTCCATGGCGCCGCGCCCGAAGCGCTCGCCCATCTCTTTGCCAATCGTGGTCTTGCGGTCGTGAAAGGCGGGCAGGCAGTGCATGAAGCGGGACTGCGGCCCCGCCGCGTCCATCAGCTCCATCGTCACCTGATAGGGGGCAAGCGCGGCGATGCGCTCTTCCCAGACCTCAGCCGGCTCGCCCATGGACACCCACACGTCGGTGTACAGCACGTGCGCGCCATTCACCGCCGCAAGCGGGTCGGTGATGAACTCGAGCGTCGCGCCGGTTTCGGCGGCGATTTTTTGACAGGTCTCAATCAGCGCGGCGTCCGGCATGTACTGCTCCGGCGCGCAGGCGACAAAGCGCATACCCATTTTCGCGCAGCCGACCATGAGGGAATTTCCCATGTTAAAGCGCGCATCGCCCAGGTAGACAAGCTTTCTTCCCCTGAGGCCGCCAAAATGCTCCTGAACGGTGAGGAAGTCGGCGAGAATTTGGGTGGGATGGAACTCGTTGGTCAGGCCGTTGAAGACAGGGACTCCGGCGCAGCGCGCCAGCTCCTCGACAATCTCCTGCCCGAAGCCGCGGTACTCAATGCCGTCGTACATCCTGCCGAGCACACGGGCGGTGTCGGCGATGGACTCCTTCATGCCAATCTGTGAGCCCGTGGGGCCGAGGTAGGTGCTGCCCATGCCCAAGTCCTGCGCCGCTACCTCAAAGGCACAGCGGGTGCGGGTAGAGGTCTTTTCAAATATCAGCGCTACATTCTTCCCCTCGAGATACCTGTGCGGGACGCCGGCTTTCTTTTTTGCCTTCAGCTCCGCCGCCGTATCCAGAAAATGCTGTATTTCAGCGGGAGAGAAGTCCAGCAGCTTCAGGAAATGCTTGTTATGCATAAAATGCCCCTTTCCGTTTCAGCCCAGAACCTTTTTCATGATGTCAAGAGCCTTGTCAATCTCATCTTTAGTGATAACCAGCGGCGGCAGCAGGCGCAATCCCGTGCCCGCGGTCAGGACCAGCAGGCCGTTTTCAATGAGCTTATTTGCCAGATCCTTGTTTGTCCAGCCGTCGTTTACGTCAATGCCGATCATAAGCCCCATACCGCGCGTTTTGCCGAGGCAGGGGAGGGCCAGCGCCTCAATTCCGCGCCGCAGATACTCGCCCTTTTCGCGCACCCCGGCGAGGAATTCATCGCTGAGAGTCTCCTGAACCACAAGCCCCGCCGCGGCGCAGACAGGGTTGCCGCCGAAGGTCGTGGCGTGCGTGCCGGGGACGAGGATGCCCCTGCACTTCTCATTTGCCATAATTCCGCTCATGGGCAGGCCGCCGGCTATGCCCTTTGCGAAGGACACGACATCCGGCAGAATATCATACTGCTGGAAGGCAAAAAGACTGCCCGTGCGTCCCACACCGGTCTGTACCTCGTCAATCAGCAGCAGACAGTCGCGCTCGGCGCAGAGCTTTTCCACGGCCTTGACGTAGTCCCTGTCCAGAGGGAGAACGCCGCCCTCGCCCTGGATAAGCTCGAGCATAACGGCGCAAACGTCGTCCCCGGCCTTGGATTCAAGGCTCTCCAGGCTGTTGGCCCCGGCGTAGCGGAAGCCCTCGGTGAAGGGGAAGAAGAAATTATGAAACACGTCCTGACCCGTGGCCTTGAGCGTGGTTATTGTCCGCCCGTGGAAGGAATTCTGGAGCGTGATAATGGTGCTTCGCCCGGCGCCGTATTTGTCGAAGCTGTACTTTCTTGCCAGCTTGATCATACCCTCATTGGCTTCGCCGCCGCCGCTGGCGAAAAAAACGCAGCTCTCGCCCGTGCGCTTGCAAAGGATTTCCGCCAGGCGGGCGGGCATCTCGGTGTAAAAGAGGTTGGAGACATGGCCGAGCTTTTTCGCCTGGACAGCTATGGCCTCGGCCCAGGGCTGATTGCCGTAGCCGAGCGAATTTACGCCTATGCCGCTGGTCAGGTCGATGTACTCCCGCCCCTCGGGGGACCAGAGCGTCGCGCCCTCGCCGCGGTCGATTGCCACGGGAAAGCGGCCGTAGGTGTTCATGATGTACTGACCGGTCAGGGACTTTATTTCCTCGGAAGTCACGGCGCTGTCGCCTCCTTTTTCATCATGGTGCCGATGCCCTCGTCGGAGAGCAGCTCGATAAGTATTGAGTGGGGGATGCGCCCGTCAAGAATGTGGACGCGCTCCACGCCGCCGCGTATCGCGTTGGCGCAGCACTCCATTTTCGGGATCATGCCGCCGGAAATGACGCCCTGCTCGATAAGTACAGGCACGTCGTAGTCGTGAACCTCGTGGATGAGCGTGCCGCCGTCCCCGGGCTGGCGCAGCAGGCCGCGCACGTCGGTCAGCAGAATGAGCTTTTCCGCGCCCAGAGCCTCGGCCAGCTTTGCCGCGGCGGTGTCGGCGTTTATGTTGTAGGCCGTGTCCGCGTCCACGCCCTGGGCCACGGTGGACACCACGGGGATGAAGCCGTTTTCAATGGCGTTTTCGACCGGCTGGGGGTTGACCGCGCATATCTCGCCGACGAGGCCGTATTTCTCGTCCAGCTGCCGTGCCTGGAAAAGCTGCCCGTCCAGGCCGCACAGCCCCATGGCCCTGCCGCCGAGGCGTCCGAGCTGGGACACAAGGTCCTTGTTGACCTTGCCGCAGAGTATGGACTGCACGATGTCCATGGTGGTCACGTCGGTATAGCGCAGGCCGTCCACAAAGCGGGACTCGTGGCCGATAAGTTCCAGCATGGCGGAGATCTCCGGCCCGCCGCCGTGCACGAGCACGACGCGGATGCCGACAAGGTTGAGCAGCACCACGTCGGTCATGACGGAGCGGCGCAGGGAGTCCGAGGTCATGGCGCTGCCGCCGTATTTTATCACGACGGTCTTGCCGGTGTATTTCTGAATATAGGGCAGGGCCTCGACAAGCGTCTGTGCCCGCTGCTCATGTGAGAACATTGGAAGCTCTCCTTTTCTCTGGTAATGTTAGGGGAGAAATTACTTTGCCGCGCCCGCACGCCGGGCGGAAAGCATGGCGGCAATGATGCCGGTCAAAAAAGCGCCGTAGACCGCAATCAGGGCCGCGCCGTGGTCCCGCCATGTGGCGTCGAAGGTGTTGAAGGAATAGGTATTATCTCCCGGCAGGATCACTGTTCCGGTAAACCGCAGGAGCCCGTAGACGCACAGCAGGACGCAGGCGGCCATTGCCGCGAGGACCAGCCCGCGGAGGAGCCGGGAGCTTCGCCGCAGGCACCAGCGGACAAGAAGAAAAGCCGGGAAGCCAAAAAACAGGCAAAAAATCCCGAATTGGGGAAGAAAATAGGCCAAAAACGATAATAAATCTTTCATATGGTCTCCTTTCTGCACTTCAGTGAGCTTCATATATTCATTTGCAATTTAATCATAATATATTTTTCTCATATGTCAATGTATTTTCATATTAAATTCCATTTTTTTAAAGCAAAAAGGAGAGTGGCGAAACACCTTCCCTGTTACGTCCGATAGTCGCCGTTTATCCTGATATAGTCGTAGGTTATGTCGCAGCCCCAGCAGGTACACTCGCCCACGCCCTCGCCCATGGAGACGAGAATTTCCACGTCGTGCTCGGTGAGGATTCTTTTTGCCAGGTCCTCGTCAAACTCCAGCCCGCGCCCGTTCTCGCACACGAGGATCTCTCCCGCGGTGCTGGCGAAGCGGATGCACACCTTGTCCGGGTCGAAGCTTTCGCCGGAGTAGCCCATGGCGCACAGCACCCGGCCCCAGTTGGCGTCCGCGCCGAAGATGGCGGCCTTGGTCAGGGTGGAGGCTATGACCGATTTGCCGATTGCCTCGGCGCTGTCAACACTCGCCGCGCCGGAGACGGTGCAGGTGATAAGGTGCTTGGTGCCCTCGCCGTCAGAGGCCATCTTCTTCGCCAGCTCAACACACAGCGCCTTCAGCGCCGAGACAAAGGCGTCGTAGTCGTCACCAGCCGCGCTGATTGGCTCATTTCCAGCAAGGCCGTTGGCGAGGATGCAGCAGGTGTCGTTGGTGGAGGTGTCGCCGTCGACGCTTATGCGGTTGAAGCTGGCCTTCACCGTGTCCAGCAGGGCGGTTTTGAGCATTTCCGGCGTTATCGCGCAGTCGGTGGTCAGGAAGCAGAGCATGGTGCCCATGTTGGGGTGTATCATGCCGCTGCCTTTGGCTATGCCGCCGATGCGCACGGTTTTGCCGCCTATAACGGTCTCAACCGCAGCCTCTTTCTTAACCGTGTCGGTGGTCATTATGGCGTGGCCCGCCGCGTCGCTGGCCGCGTCGGAGCGCTCCAGCGCGGCGTACAGCGCGGGTATGGCGGCCTCGATCGCCTCCACGTTCAGCCGCTGGCCGATAACGCCGGTGGAGCAGACGACCACGTCCTCACTCGCGCAGCCTATGGCCTTCGCCGCGGCGGCGCAGGTACGCAGGGCGTTTTCCTCGCCGTCTGGCGCGCAGGCGTTGGCGTTGCCGCTGTTGGCGATCACGGCGCGGGCGCGGCCATTGGCGATGTGCCGCATGTTCACGAGCACCGGAGCCGCCTTGACCACGTTCTTCGTAAACGCCGCCGCCGCCGCGCAGTCAACGTCGGAGACGATGAGCGCCACGTCCTTTTTCCATTCCGCGTGGGTTTTCACGCCCGCGTGAATACCCGCGGCCCTGAAGCCCTGGGCGGCGCAGACGCCGCCGTCAATAAATTTAAGCATAGCTGTTTCCTCGAAGTTCTTAGAGTAATAGACCCTTTGTCTCGTCAAAGCCGAGCATGATGTTCATATTCTGCACCGCCGCGCCCGAAGCGCCCTTGCCGAGATTGTCAAAAAGCGCGGTGACGGTGAAACGCTCGTCGTTTCCGGCGGCGATGAGGGACAGGCTGTCCCTGCCGCTGTTCATGTTGGCGTAGAGCTTGAAGCCGGAGTCCGCGCCGCTGGCAGGGTCGGTGGGGTCGCCCTCCACGCGCACGACGCCTTTTTCCCCGGCGGTTGAGAGATAGAAGTCACGGAGCCTTTGCCACACCTCATGGAGCGTGGAAGCGCCCCTGAGCTGGCTCATGTGAAAGGACACGGTGGTTGCCATGCCCTTGCAGTAGTCGTCAACCACCGGGACGAACACCGGCGTTACGGTCAGCCCGCAGCGCGCGGTCATCTCCGGCAGGTGCTTGTGGTTTTGCAGCAGGCCGTACAGCGCCGGGGAGGACAGGGCAGGGGAGCGGTCAGACTGCTCGTACTGCCCGATCATGGACTTCCCGCCGCCGGAGTAGCCGGTGAGGGAGAAGCAGTCAAGGGGCGTGTCCGCCGGCAGCAGGCCCATTGCCACCAGCGGGTAGACAATGCTGATAAAGCCCGTGGCGTGGCAGCCGGGGTTGCTGACCCTTTTTGCCCGGGCAATTCTTGCCCGGTGCAGGCGCGACAGCTCCGGAAAGCCGTAGGCCCAGTCGGGGCTGACGCGGTGGGCGGTGGAGGCGTCAATTATACGCGTGTCCGGGTTCGTCACCAGCTCCACGGCCTCAATAGCCGCCGCGTCGGGAAGGCAGAGGAACACGATGTCGGATGCGTTCATCAAACGCGCGCGCTCGGCGGCATCGCGGTGCTTTGCCTCGTCAATGAGCAACAGCTCTATGTCATCCCGCGCGGCGAGGCGGTCGTAAATCTGTAAGCCTGTGGTGCCGGAGCTTCCATCTATATATACCTTAGGCTTCATGTCTCATGCCTCCGTGCCTTCAAACCGGCGCACAAAGGCTTCAATTTCCCTAAGCTGCCGCGTCGTCTCGTTAACGGCGGGGCCGCCGTAGCTTGCGCGAAGCGCCATGCAGTTCTCCAGCTTGAGTGCGGCGTACACATCCTCGTCAAACAAATCCGAGACCGCACGCAGCTGCTCAAGGCTCAGCTCCTCAAGGGTTTTTCCTTCGGCGGAGCAGGCGGCAACGAGCCTTCCAACGGTGGTGTAGGCGTCCCGGAAGGGAATACCCTTTTTCGTCAGGTAGTCGGCGAGGTCCGTGGCGTTTATGAAGCCGCGTCCAGCCGCCGCGCGCATGTTCTCCGGCAGGACGGTCATGGTGTCAATCATACCCGTGAACACGGTCAGGCACGTCTCCGCGGTGTCCAGTGCGTCAAAAACGGGCTCCTTATCCTCCTGCATGTCTTTATTATAGGCCAGCGGAAGGCCCTTCATCACGGTCAGAAGCCCCATCAGGTCGCCGTAAACGCGTCCGGTTTTGCCGCGCACCAGCTCGGCCATGTCGGGGTTTTTCTTCTGCGGCATGATGCTCGAGCCGGTGGAGTAGGCCTCGTCAAGCTCGATAAACTTAAATTCCCAGCTGCACCAGAGAATGATTTCCTCGGCGAAGCGGCTCAGGTGCATCATGAGTATCGACAAATCGCTGAGCAGCTCGAGGGCGTAGTCACGGTCGGACACGCCGTCCATGGAGTTGGAGCAGGGCACATCAAAGCCGAGGGCCTTCGCCGTCTGCCAGCGGTCGATGCTGTAGGTTGTCCCGGCCAGCGCGCCGGAGCCGAGCGGGCACTCGTTGAGACGCCTGCAGCAGTCGTCAAGGCGCGTTACGTCACGCTTGAACTGCGCGGCGTAGGCCAGCAGGTGCTGCGCAAAGGAGACAGGCTGCGCCCGCTGCAAATGCGTGTACCCGGGCATGACCGTCAGCTGGTTTTCCCGCGCCCTGCGGCAGAGCGCCTTTTCCAAATCGAGCAGCAGGGAAATGACGGTTCCGATCTCATTGCGGACGTACATGCGGAAATCCACGGCGACCTGGTCGTTGCGCGAGCGCGCGGTGTGCAGGCGCTTTCCCGCATCGCCAATGCGCTCTGTCAGCAGGGACTCAATGTTCATGTGGATATCCTCGTTGGCCGGAGAAAACTCGATCTTACCGGCCTCGATGTCGGCGAGGATGCCGTCAAGCCCCCGCGCGATGGCGGCGGCGTCCGCTTCGGAAATCACGCCCTGCCGCGAGAGCATCTGCGCGTGGGCGATGCTGCCGCTTATATCCTCGTGATAGAGCCTCTGGTCAAAGCCAATCGAGGACTGAAAGTCGTTTGCCGCGCTGTCCGTCTCCTTGCTGAACCGGCCGCCCCATAATTTCATGGAAATACCTCCAAATGGTTGTGATTTTTATAATTTGCCCTGCTCTCTCAGAGCCAGCACGGTGTCGGGCAGGCCCCAGAGGTTGATAAAGCCCGTGGCGTTGGTCTGGTCGTAGGCGCTTTCGTTGAAGGTCACAAGCTCCTCGGAATACAGGCTCTCGGGAGAGGTGATGGAGGAGGTGATGATGTTGCCCTTGTACAGCTTGAGCTTCACGCTGCCGGTGACATGCTTCTGAGTCTTGTCGGCAAAGGCGCTGAGCGCCTCGCGCAGGGGGGTGAACCACTTGCCGTTATAAACCAGGTCGGCAAAGTCTACTGCAAGCTTGCTCTTCATGTGCGCGGTGTCCTTGTCCACGGTTATCATCTCAAGGCACTGGTGCGCCTTGTAAAGAATCGTGCCGCCCGGAGTCTCGTACAGGCCGCGGTCCTTCATGCCGACGAGGCGGTTTTCCACGATGTCCAGCAGGCCGATGCCGTTGTCGCCGCCGAGCTTGTTGAGCTTGCGGATGATGTCGCTGCCCTTCATCCTCTCGCCGTCCACGGCCACGGGCACGCCCTTTTCAAAGTCTATAGTCACATACTGCGGCTTGTCCGGGGCGGTAATGGGGCTGACGCCCATCTCAAGGAAGCCGGGCTTTTCGTACTGAGGCTCGTTTGCCGGATCCTCAAGATCCAGGCCCTCATGGCTGAGATGCCAGAGGTTCTTGTCCTTGGAGTAGTTGGTCTCGCGGCTTATTCTCAGGGGAACGTTGTGCGCCTCGGCGTAGTCGATTTCCTCGTCGCGGCCCTTGATGTCCCACTCGCGCCAGGGGGCGATGATGGTCATGTCGGGGGCGAAGCGCTTTATCGCCAGCTCGAAGCGGACCTGGTCGTTGCCCTTTCCGGTGCAGCCGTGGGCGATGGCATCCGCGCCTTCCTTCTTAGCTATATCAACGAGCGCGCGGGCGATGATGGGGCGGGCGAAGGCCGTGCCCAGCAGGTACTGCTCATAGCTGGCACCCATTTTCAGAGAGGGGATTATGACCTCGTCAACCATCTCGTCGGTCAGATCGGCGATATAGAGCTTGCTCGCGCCCGTTTTGAGGGCTTTTTCCTCCAGACCGTCAAGCTCGTCGTTCTGTCCCACGTCGCCGGCGACGGCGATTATCTCGGGGTTGTTGTAGTTTTCCTTCAGCCAAGGAATAATGATGGATGTATCGAGCCCGCCGGAATAGGCGAGAACAATCTTTTTAATATCTTTTTTCATGACAGAGCCTCCAAAGCTTTTAATATGGCATGAATTATACATCCTGACTGAATATTTATGCAATATGCAAATTGCACAAGCTTCACGGCAATATACGGCAAAATTTTGCTTATCGGAGCCCGCCCGGCACGTTGATTTAATCAATGCTTCCTTAACTATTGCTCTGCATAACGATTGGTATCCGTATTTCTGTCACAAATTTTGAGGGATCGTCCGTAATCCCATAGTCGATTAAAGTGACCTCTCTGGAAAAACCGTTTATGCGCAATCCCTGCGCCCGTATGTACGCCATGAGCTGTTTATAATGCTCCTGCGCTTCCGTATGGCTGCCACGAAAGCTAAGGGACACACACCGCCCGGCAGGGCAAAGCTCTGCCTTTCCGTCATGATCATCTTCATCATCCAAAATCAGAAAAATCATATCGTAACGGTCAAAGCGTCCTGCGGTCAAATTTTCCGGTGCAATGCCGAGGCCCACCTTGCCAAGAAAGACAACGGGTGTTTTCTGCCCTGCCGCCAATTTGCGGATTGGTTGTTCCAAGTCAAGGTAGTTCTGCGGCTTTAGGGAATCCCGCATCCCGACAATGCGGCAAGCAGGCATTTCTTTGATTTGCACCCGTCCAAGTTCCACGCCTCTGGCCTCGGAAAGCTGACGCAGGCGATTGTCAATTTTGCGCTCAATGCGTTCTAACTCCCGACGCTTTTGCGTGATGGTTTCCTTCTGGCTCCGTAGTTTTTCTTCGATAATATCGGTGTCCTTGTTCCGCAAAAAGTCTCCGATCTGGTTTAACGGCATATCCAAAACCCGAAGATAGCAGATCGTATTGAGTATTTCAAACTGACGAGAACTGTAATACCGATAGCCTGTGTTTTGATCGATGTATTCCGGTTTCAGCAGCCCCGCCTGTTCATAATGACGCAGAGTGCCAACACTGACATGAAAGAGCTTCGCCACTTCTCCGATCTGGAACAGCTCAGGCCCGCTCATATTCTCCCCTCCATTCCGGGCGCCGCTGCCTGAGAAGCAGGGACGCAATCATACAAACAATCACCGACAGAAAAGACCCGGCAGCGGCGGCACAGCCCATTGGCAGCAGCGTATCGGCAAAAAACTTCGACATCAGATAAGCGCCGGGAATCCGAACAAGCAGGATTGACAGTGTATTGTGAAGGAAAGAAATGCCGGATTTCCCATAGGCGCAGAAATACCCGCTGAAGCTGAAATGGACGCCCGCGAATACACAGTCCCAAATATAGCCCCGCAGGTACTGCCCGCCAGCCAGAACGACCTCCGGCGTTTTGTCAAACAAGGCAACCACAGGCTCCGCAACGAATTGAATCGCCAGCGCCGCGGCGAGACCAAACCCCACGCAGATTGTGACGGCATATCGTAAGGACAGCGCCGCCCGGTCATGTTTCCCTGCTCCGATATTTTGGGATGATAGGGCCGAAACCGTGGAAAGCATGGTGGAGGGGACGAGGAACAGGAAACTGATAACCTTCTCCACGATGCCAACTGCCGCCGCGTCGTCCAGTCCTCTGCGGTTGGCGATAATGGTGATTAAGATAAACGAGATTTGGATGAACCCATCTTGAAGTGCCACGGGGATGCCGACGCTCAAAATGGGCTTCATAATCAGACGCTTGGGCAGAAAGCACTCTTTCCCCAGTGAGATGCCTGTTTCGCGTTTGAAAATGGTAATCAGCGCCGCAATAACGCTGATCGTTTGAGCGATAGTGGTTCCCAGCGCCGCCCCCATAGGACCAAGACCAAGCCCGCCAATGAACAGACAGTCCAGGGCAATATTCGCGGCACAGGCTACAGCGATAAAATACATGGGGCTTTTGGAATCTCCAATCCCCCGGAAAATAGAACTGATGATATTATACGCCGTGATAAAAGGAATGCCAATAAAGCAGACTGTGAGATATTGAATCGTTCCGGCCACCGCTTCGGCGGGAGTGGACATAACGGACACGATCGGTCTTACAAGCGCGACCAGCAGTGCGGTAAGCGCCAGGGAAACCACCATAAACAGAGTGACGGTGTTCCCAATGGTATCAGCGGCTTTTTCCCGGTCATTGGCACCGACAGCCTGTCCAATGTTTACCGTGGCCCCCATAGCGAGGCCCACGATCATCACGGTCAGCATATGCATGACCTGGCTCCCGATGGACACCGCCGTAATGCTGTCCGTTGTATTGAACTGTCCCGTGATGAACAGATCAGCCATGCCGTACAGCGTTTGCAGGAAATAGGAGAGCAGATAGGGCAGGGAGAAGGAAAGCAGATTCTTACAGACGCTCCCTGTTGTCAAATTCTTTTCCATGGATTTTTTGGCCGTCTGCAAAGTTGGATTTGCGGTGATGCAGTTGAGGCCATCCTCCTTTTAGTATAGCATAAACCATACAACGGTTGTAGAGTCAATAGATATTTTTTTGAGAACACACTCTTCTATCCCTTCAAACAAAAAAATGCCTGTACAGGAAAATACTTGCGCCAATCGCGCCTGCGTGGTATAATTTACCCATACAGCTTGAGAGGAGGAATTGATTTGAAGGATGAACGGGCTCTGGCCTATGTAAATCTGTTCGCTGTATTAGGGGCGCTGCAATACCTCTGCGAGATGGACCGCAAGTCTGCCCGGCTGATTGAAAACGCCGATGTTTCCATTGGCTTTGCGGTGAAGGGCGGCCCTTCGGCAACGCTGTTTTTTGAGAAAGGCAAATGCCGCATGGAGGAGGGCGCGGATGCCTGTCAGGTGAAGCTGCCTTTTTCCTCGTGCAGAAAGTTCAACGGCCTCATCGACGGGACGGTGACGCCCATACCCACAAAGGGTTTTACCAAGGTGGGATTTCTTTTAAAGGCTTTTACAAAGCTGACCGACAGGCTCAGCGCTTTCCTGCGCCCGACGCCCGGACAGCTGGACAACCCCAGGTTTTTCGAGATATCCACAACGCTGATGTTCCACGTGATCGCCGAAGCCGCCGCACAGCTGGCAAACGAGGATACCATCGGCCAGTGCTCCGCCGCGAGCATTGTCAACGGCACGGCCAGGTTCTCCATCAAGGACGGGCCCTGCGCTGCCCTGCGCTGCCGCGACCACAGGCTTGAGGCTGTACACAGCGCGCCTGAGCACTTCATGTCCTACATGGAATTTGAGGATATGTGTGTTGCCAGGGACCTTTTTGACGGGAATATAAACGCCATTGCCGCCGTTGGACTCGGACAGGTGCGCATCGGGGGCATGATTTCTCAGATTGACAACATAAACCGTATTCTCGACCGCGTTGCCGTCTATCTTGCCTGAGGAGGGGAAAGCATGAAAATAAATGACTACTCCAAGAGCCGCGAGGCCTATCTGAGAGCCTGCAAGGTGATTCCCTCCGGTATATACGGACACCAGGGACCTGCCGAGGGCTGCTATACCCCCGTGGAAGCGTGGCCCCTGTTCTCCCAGCGGGCCAAGGGCTCCTATTTCTGGGATCTGGACGGCAACCGTATGATCGACTATATGTGCGGCTACGGCCCGAACATCCTGGGCTACGGCGACCCTGACGTGGACGCCGCCGCCGCTGCCCAGCGGGAGCTTGAGGACTGCGTGACAATTCCCTCGACAAAAATGATTGACTTTGCCGAGCTGCTTGTAGATACTGTCGCCAGCGCCGACTGGGCCTTTTTTGCCAAGAACGGCGGCGACGTGACCACCCTTGCCGTCATGACCGCACGCGCGTACACACGCAGGAAAAAAATAGTCTTTTTCCGCGGCAGCTACCACGGCGTTGACCCCTGGGCGCAGAAAATGGACTACTCCGGCGTTTTGGAAGAGGATGTGATGCACAACCTCTATGTAAGCTGGAACGATGCCGACGCGCTCGAGGATCTGTTCAGACGCTATAAGGGGGAAATTGCCGCCGTTATCAGCCAGCCCTACATGCACGGAAACTTCGCGGACAATGAGTTGCCCGCCGAGGGTTTCTGGAAAAGGGTCAGAAAGCTCTGCACCGACAATGAGGCCCTGCTGATTATCGATGACGTACGCACCGGCTTCCGTCTGGACCTGCGCGGCAGCGACCACTATTTCGGCTTTGAGGCAGATCTGATCTGTTTCTGCAAGGCCCTGGCTAACGGTTACAACGTCTCCGCACTCTGCGGCAAGGAGTTTTTGAAGGGCACCGTCTCCGGAATCAGCTACACCGGCAGCTATTGGCTCTCCGCCGTACCCTTTGCCGCCGGCATCGCTTGCATTGAGAAGATGAAGCGGCTTGATTTGCCAAAGCTCCTTGACGAAAAGGGACGCAAGCTCAGAGACGGCCTGCGCGCCGCGGGCGAGAAATACGGCTTTGACCTGCACGTATCCGGTATGCCGAGTCTTTTCTACCTGCGTCTGGCCGACGACCCGAGTCTTATGCTCCATCAGGAGTGGATTGCCGAGTGCGTGAAGCGGGGCGTGTTCTTCACTACTCATCACAATCATTTCCTGAACTACGCCCTGTCCGACGGGGACATTGCCGAGACTGTCGCGGTGGCGGACGAGGCTTTTGCCGTAATCAGGGAGCGCCATCCAAAGTAAAAATAATATGACAAATCTCCGCCAGGGCTCAAAGGCCCTGGCGGAGATTTGTATTTGTACTTGCACAGGCGGAATATAATTGCCTGATTGAATATCTCCCGCATAAGGCGGGGGAAAGGGGAGGTAGAGGTATGTTATGCTCGGCATTCATGCTGCTTGTCAGCAACGCGTTTATCATGCTGCGGCTCGGAAACGGCCAATCGGGCTCGTTTCCAAAGCCGCTGTCGGCCCAGGAGGAGGCAAAATATGTCGACGCGTGGATAAACCACGGAGACCTGGAGTCGCGCAATGTGCTCATTGAGCACAATCTGCGTCTTGTGGCGCACATAATAAAAAAATACTACACCCAAACCGCCGACCAGGATGATTTGATATCCATAGGCACAATAGGGCTGATAAAGGGCGTGTCAACCTACCGGCCGGACAAAAATGTGCGCCTGGCGACGTATGAGTGGAACGAATTAGCACACATTTTCTGTATATTGTCGTTTTTTGCGGTGCAGACTGTGTGCTAATCTGCACCATTCCCTGACATATGGGGATAATTAGCACACATTGTTACTGTGCGCCTGTTCCTCGATGTCCTTGGCAAAATCGAGGAGCTTTTTCCGTTCTGCGGAAAACTTGAAGTATATATCGATATGTTGGGCGTCGGTTACCTCAATATGATCTACAAGCCGGTTCAATACATCCCTGTCAAGAGAATTGATCGTACCGAACTCTTTGAAGAAAGCAATAAACTCGTCATCCTGTTTCCTCGCCTCCCTAATCTGCTCCAAATTTTCCCGCAGTCGCCTTATCTGCTCATCCTGCTCTGTTATACCGGCATTGTATCTCGCCTTGAAATGGATATATTCATCCCTGTCGATCAAGCCCCTTTCCAAGCTGTCATACAGCCTGAATTTTGCATCAGATAAGCGTTCCTTTTCCTTTGCTGCCAAATCCAAAGCAATTTTGTACTCGTTTTGTGATCTGCCGCCAGTGCTTTCCCTGCGGGCCGCATCAATCACGGCTTTGGCATCCACAAGCTCTTGGATCTGACGCTGGATCGTGCTTAGAATCGCCTGCTCAAGAACGGATTCCCTGACAGACGGGCATTGGCACTTTTCGGGGGCATAAACGCGGGTCATGCAGCGAAATCTGGGCTGACCGTTGGATACGTTCCTGTTCATACGGCTGCCGCACCGGGCGCACTTGACAAGTCCTGACAACATATAACTGTTCTGCTGCTTGGGGGCCACTCTGGTACGCCGTGCAAACCGTTCATGTACGACAGTGAACAGCTCGTCTGAAATAATGGCTTCGTGCGTTCCTTCCACTACTGTCCACTCGCTTTCATCCGCCTGCACCACCTTTTTCGTCCGGTAAGATGCGCTCTTGCATTTGCCCTGCACTAAATTCCCGATATAGACTTCATCATTTAACATGGTGTTTACAGAGGTGACTGACCAAATATTACGCTTTATCCCCCCGCTGGAATGGTTTGCAAATCCCTTGCAGCCTTTCATTGTCTTATAAACGGATGGCGGCACTATTTGCAGCGCATTGAGCTGCTTTACAATGCCATTGGCGGAGACTCCGTCAGCATACCAGTTGAAGATCATTCGCACGACCTCCGCGGCCTCATCGTCTATAACGAGCTTATGCTTATCCTCCGGGCTTTTAATATAGCCATACGGGGCATAATTGCCCAGGAACTCCCCGCGCTCCCGCTTCATTGCAAAGGTGGATTTGATTTTTATGGAAAGCTGCCGGATATAGTCATCGTTCATAATGTTGGAGAACGAAACGATGGCGCTACAATATCCGTGTGGGTCTTTCAGGCTGTCGATGTGATTGAGCACGGAAATAACCCGGATACCCTTTTGCGGAAAATACTCCTCCATCAGACGGCCCAGCTCTGGGTAATTCCGGCCTAAGCGGGAATTATCCTTAAAAATTACGCAGTTAATCTTCCCTGCTTCAATGTCCCGGATCATCCGTTTGTACTCCGGACGCTCAAAATTTCCTCCCGGATATCCGTCGTCTGAATATGTCTCTACGCAGGCAACCATCTCCCCCTGATTTTGGAGGTATTTGATATGCTGTTCGATGATTCCCCGCTGGTTCTGGATGCTGTCGCTTTCCATTTTATCCCCATCTTCTTTGCTGAGCCTGAGATAAATTGCTATGTACCATTGGGCAGTGGAAACTGCGTCTTTCTCTCTCTCGTTTCGCACAAAGGTCATATACACTCCTTTCTGCTAAACCCTCATATTTGCGAAACAATATCTACGATATTATTATAGCAAATATGGAGAGAAACATCAAAAATTTGCGTTTTTAGACATATGGCTGGACAATACGGAAATCATGCAGGATTCCAAACTTGGCCCGGTATCTGTGTGATGTATTGTTACTTGTACCTCTTGAGGTTTTGTCAAACTTTTATTCGTATCAGCCTTATTTTTTTCCTCCGTGTCAGCCACCTCCGCAGATGTTTTATAATTGTAAGTATCGGACATTCATTAGGTGCATTTCATTAAAAAATGCGTTTCACCGTGAGCAATGCCATTAAGTTAACCAAAGATTACCAGTGGAAGTCAAGCAGGTCATG
>JAMPGF010000180.1 GCA_023664105.1 Butyricicoccus sp.
CCGCTCCGCGCCCTGCTGTCCCAGCGCCGGGGCGGCGCGGAGCGCAAGGACGGCAAGGGGCGCTATGTCCTGCTGGGCCTTGCCGTAAGTCTGCCGCTGGCCTTCGTGGTGCTGGCTCTGCTGTGCTCGGCGGACAGGGTGTTCGCCCTGCTGGTCGAGCGCGCGCTCTCCTTTGACCTTGAGCTGGGAGACGGCCTCGCCGCCGCGCTGAAAGCGCTCTGGCTGTTCCTGCTGGGCTTCTTCGGGCTGTTCTGCGCGCTGGCGGGGCAGGCGCAGTCCCCCGTGGACTCCGCCCCGCGCGAGACGGGGCGCGGCGAGCCCGTCACGGCGGTCACCTTCGTCTCCGTGCTCTCGGCGGTCTACCTCGCCTTCTGCGCCGTGCAGGTGGTCTACCTCTTCGCCGGGGTAAAAAGCGGCCTGCCGGAGGGATTTTACTACGCCGGCTACGCGCGCCAGGGCTTTTTCCAGCTGCTGTTCGTCAGCCTGCTCAACGCCGCGCTGGTGGTGTTCTGCTCCTGGAAATTCCGGGAAAGCCGCGCCCTGCGCGCCCTGCTTACCCTCGTGTGCGCCTGCACCTATGTTCTCATCGCGTCCTCGGCCTTCCGGATGCTGCTGTACGTGGACGTATACGGCCTGACCTTCCTGCGGCTTTTAGTGCTGTGGTTTTTGGGCGTGCTGGCGGTTCTGATGGCGGGGATCGTGGTCAGCCTCTACCGCCGGGGCTGGAACCTCTTCCGCTTCACCTGCTGCGTGTGCCTGAGCCTGTGGCTGGTTTTTTCCTTCGCCAAGCCCGACCGCATCGCCGCGCGCTGCAACCTCTCCCGCTTCGGCATGACCGACGACACGGTGCGCCTGGCGCTCTACGAGCTGTCGCTCGACGCGGTGCCGGTGCTCTCGGGGCAGGACTACGACGGCGACTATGTCTCGGAGTGGCGCGGCTACCGGCAGTCCACCGTCCTCCGCGCGCTGGACGCGCACGGCGTGCGCGGCTTCAACCTCGCCGTCTGGGAGGCGGCGCGGAGCGTTGATGGAGGAAATTAAAATGCTGAAATCAAATCCCAAAAAAATTATTTCATGGCTGAAAGTAAACTATGGCGTATTCGTCCTCGCCTTTCTGGTGCTCGGGACATTGGGCGAAAAGAGCAGAACGATCCTTTGGATCAACTTTTTCCTTGATGTGGTCATTTGCGCCGTATCGCTTGCGCTCAACGTCATGTTGTTCCTGTCAAAGCGGGAAATATCCCTGCCGCTGAAGGTTTTCCTGCTTTTGATAACGCTGCTTCTGGCGGCGTTTACGTACTACGCCTTCATAATGCCGGAATGTGGTATGCCGCCGGCATTGTTTTCCTGATTACGGAGTGCTGAAAGGAGGCAACCCATGCTGCTGTACAGTCTCATCTCCGGCCTGCTGGCCTGGGCGCTCGCCGCACTGGCGATCAAAAAATACCGCCGCAATGCCCTGCTCACGGCGGGCAGCATGCTGCTCGCCTGCGTCTCGGCGGTCTGGCAGCTCTTCGAGCTGCGCCGCCGCGCGCTCGGCGGCGATTGGAGCGGAATCCTGGACACCATCGACGTAACCATCGAGGGCGTCATCATCATGCTCTCGGTGACGCTGCTGCTCAATTTCATCGCCCTGCTGCGGCGGGACGCGTCGTGAAGCGCGAAAAAGCGGACGGGGCTTCAAAGTCCCGTCCGCTTTTTTCTTTTCCTCACGCCAGCGCGGCCTCGATGAGCCGCTTCGCCTCCTCGCCGATCTCGTGCGTCTTGTGGGCGCGCACGTACTCGGCGTCGATGACCTCTAAAATGTCCAGGTACACGTCCGTGCGCCGCCAGGGGGCGTTTTTGGCTATGTTCTCGGTGCCGCGCACCGCCATGACCACCACCGGAGCCTTCGCCTTCTGGGCGATTTTGAACGCGCCGTTGCGGAAGGGCAGCAGCTCGCCACCGGTGTTCCTCGTGCCCTCGGGGTAGATGAAAAAAGAGGTCACTCCGTTTTTCATCAGCTCCGCCGCCGCGAGAATGGTTTTCAGCGCGGCGCGGTCGTTCTCCCGGTCGATGGCGAGGCAGCAGATCTTGTGTACGTAGCGCCCGATGAAAGGAATATCCATGTTTTCCGGCTTGGTAATAAATGCCAGATCGTGCCGCCTCAATGCCCAAATCGTCAGCACCGGGTCAAAGCCGGAGCGGTGGTTGCTCACCATCAGCCATCTGCCCTCAGGGATTTTTTCCTCCCCGCTCAGGTGGATACGCACATGGGCGAAGGACGAAAGCACGCCGAGCATGAACTTGGCAAACTCGCAGTAAAACCGGCTGTGCGTCTTCTGGGGCTTGCTCTTGTCGACAAACAGCGAGAAAAGCGCGACCATGAGCAGCTGAAGCACCACTCCGAGCACGAAAAACACGACGAACCAGACCGGCAGCATCAGCGCCAGCGTCCCGCCCGTGTAGCCGCGGCACAGGCACACTACGGCGTCCAGCACAGCGCCGAAGCAGATAAACGGCAGTACCAGCATTTTTATTTACTCCAGAACCAGGTTTTCTTCTTCGTCTGCTCCGGTCCGGGCTCCTCAGCCTCTGTCTCCGCCCCGGCCTCGCTCTCCGGCTGCTCATCGGCCCCGGCCCCTCCGGCGGCCTCCTCCGTTTCGGGCTCTTCCCCGGCTTCCCCGTCGGCCTCGGGCTCGCTCTCAGCTTCCGCCTCCGCGGTGTCCTCCGGTTTTTCGACGGACTCAAGGCTGATGCCGGAGTCGACTATGTTCACATCCGCCGCGCCGGCCTCAGCCGCGCCGGCGCTTATATCCCAATCGCCGGTTTCCCCGTCCGCTTCAGACGCGGGCTTGACCCTGGCGATTATGTCCTCGGCCAGCTTTTTTATCTGTGCCTTCCTGTAATAGTAAAACACGCCCGCGGCAGCTCCGACCGCAATTGAGCCGATGATCATCCCCACGCTAAGTCCGTTATTTTTCTCCGCCATAATTCTTCCTCCCCTGAAATGTGTAAGCATTTTTCAGTCCCCACTCAGGCGCGGGGAAACCATGTATTGCAATTATAGCAGGATTTTTCCTGATAATCAATCGTCTCCGCGCGGAATATTTGCGGAATTTGGTGAAAAAAGAGTGTTTTTTTGAGATATTTTGTGCTATACTGACCACAACAAACCGCAAAGGAGGCCCATCTCATGAAAAAATTCGTAACCCTGCTTCTGACCCTGACGCTGCTGCTGGCCTGCGCCGCGCCGGTGACGGCGGCGTCGGACGAGGAGCACGCCGCCGTCAAGAGATAGGTTTTCATATAAAGCTGTTTGCCGAATTTATGATA
>JAMPGF010000181.1 GCA_023664105.1 Butyricicoccus sp.
CTCGTCGGAGCGCTGTACACGAGCCGCTGTATGGCGCGGATCAAAGACGCAAAGATCCGCCTTCTTCGGAGGCTGAAGGGGCAGGAACAGTAGGTTATATATAGCATCCCCCGGCGACGCCGGGGGATGCTGTTTTGCAAATTCTGAAACGAGGTCATCTCAATCGAGGACGACCAGCTCATATTCCTTGGTGCCGTAGCCGAGAGCGGCAGCAGCGTCAATGGTGTGTGTGCCGTGGCGGGATTCCACACGCTCAAGGAAGTGCGCCCGACCGGGGTCGTCGGAGCTGTAAATGAGGTCGATGCACGCCTTATCGAGCGCGACAGGGTCGAGCGAGGAGAGGATGCCGATGTCCTTCATACAAGGGTCTTCCGCCACGGCACAGCAGTCGCAGTCGACGGAGAGGTTGCACATCATGCTCACATATGCGATCTCGCCCTTGAAATACTCGACGACACTGCCCGCAGCCTCCGCCATGGCTTCACAGAAACGCTCCTGCGGGGCGGCATTTGCCCAGACCTTTTTCCGGTCATCCGTCACACCGGCGGAGTGGATCAGCGACTTGCCCGCCGAGGACGCGCAACCGATGGAAAGCTGCTTCAGAGCGCCGCCGTAGCCGCCCATGGGGTGGCCCTTGAAATGGGACAGCACGAGCATAGAGCTGTAATTGACGATATTTTTACCGACCAGATTTTCCTTCAGCACATTGCCGTGCGTGATCGGCAGGGCGAGATCGGGCCCTTCGGCGTCCAGCAGATCGACGTCAAAATATTTCGTCCACTCATGGCTTTTGAGCAGCTTGACGTGACGGGCGGTTGTGTTGCGCGCGCCGTCATACGCCGTGTTGCACTCGACAACCGTGCCGTTGACAAGCTCGATCATCGGTTTCAAAAACGGGGGACGCAGATAATTCTGGTTGCCCTCCTCGCCGGAGTGAACCTTGACGGCCACCTTACCCGACAGCGTTTTGCCCAGCGCCTTGTACATTTTGACAACGGCTTCCGGCGTCAGCTCTTTCGTAAAATACACAGTTGCTTTTTCCATGCTCGGCACTCCTTTGTATCAAAAATTTATAAAATGACGGACATGATGAATGGGAAAACCGGTTCAAATCTCCGTGCGGTTCGCGTGGATCTCGACATATTTCGGCTCCCGCCTGCGCAGAAGATAGGCGAGCGAGATGCCGCAGATCAGCGCTGCGGCAAGCATGTGAAGGATCCACCTGTTTTCTTTGCACATGTAAAAAACCTCCTCCTAAAAATCAAAATGCCATCGCTGCAAATCAGTAGGGGGTGACGATCAGAGCTCCGAAGCCTTCCGCCGTGGGAACATGCCGCCCCTCCGGTACAGGACAGGCCGAACCGAATGCCGCCTCCGCCTCATCGTATAAAAAAACGTTGCCGGGCAAAACATCGCCCACCTGCGGGACATGTCCGAATACAGACTGCAAAAGCTCCGACGGGATCTCACCCTCCGCGCTCCAATAAAAGCCCTGTTCGTCGCTTCCGCCGAGATGCCGGGAGGGGGGAAGAGGAAGCGCTTGCACGGGCGCGTCGTCAGGCGGCGCCGCCTCATACAGATGAAGCGTCGTTTCAAGCTGCTTTGCGCAGACAAGGAACAGGTAGCGCTGCGGTTTTTCAAGTGTTGTGAACGCAAAGCCGAAGCGTGCCGTAGCAGGCGGCGCTTCGTCAAAGACCGTGGCGCTGTAGGCGAGCGCGCCGCCGTGAACATAGCACCGCAGATAGGCGTAAACCGGCCCGCGGGACGGTTCGCCGCGAAAATGTGTGATTTTCCATGCGGGCAGTGTCTCCAACGGCAGCGGTTTGTCGCTGTATGAGATCATATAGGGCAATGGGATCGCCTCCGGATGCGTCTAGCATATAACATGTATAGTATAGCACGATATCCTATAAAAACGCAACCGAAAGCGGAAGAAGCAGTGAATTTTTTTGACATTTTGCACGATATCCCCGGCGCATCAAAAATAATATTGTGAAAAATATATCCTTTATTGACTAAAGCGCACAATATGGTAGAATAGAAAAGGTAAGAGAGGCTTCGTCTTGGAAAACTCCGCAGGAACGCGGAACGCTTTGCGCGTTCCCAATATGCTGCGGAGTATAGGAACCTCTGAATCAATCGCCGCGCGCATCTCGGCGGCAAATTTGACCCCGCATATTCCCGCGGGGAAATGTCGGCCGCAAGTTCCTTATGCGGCCGACCCCTTCGATTGATTCAGAGGCTCCCTAAATTTGGCTTGAATTTTTTGCGCCGGGCTTGAGGCGCGGTTCAACCGGAAAAGGCATCATACTGAAAAAAGAAAAGCGCCCGAAGCACTGCATTCGGGCGGTTTTTGCATGGAGCAGATGATGGGAATCGAACCCACACGACCAGCTTGGAAGGCTGGAGTTCTACCACTAAACTACATCTGCATACTGTGCTTTCTATTATACCCGCTGCGGGCCGCATTTGTCAAGAGAAAGTTTTTGGCCGGAATTGCGAATGAATTGCCCGAAACACTTGCATTTTGAGGGGCGGCCATGGTATACTACAACATAGTGAAGCGAGTTTTCCCGATAAGGAGGTTTTGATATGGGTGTTTTTGAAGTCATCGGCGGCGTCCTGCTCATGGTATGCAGCATCGCGATCATCGTGCTTGTGCTGATGCAAAGCTCGCAGGGCAAGGGGCTCTCCGGCGCGATCGGCGGCAGCGACATGATGAACCGCGAGGGTCGTTCCCGTTCTGCGACGACTATGATGGCAGTGTATACGAAGTATGCCGCCATTGCGTACTTTGTGCTTGCCGTTATTGTCGGCGTCATCAGTCTTTATGTAACGAAATGATTTTTGAAGCAGCCCGCATGAACGCGGGCTGTTCTTCTATATATTGATTTTGCCGCTTTTTACGGAAAGAGAATGTGTTGCTATGGGTATTAAACAAAAAATCGCCAAAGAGGTAGAGAAACGGCCCCGCAGCTTGAAGGAGCTGAAAGCAAAGCTCGGCAATGATAAAAAGGTTGTGCGTGCGCTGGAGGAATTGACGCAGCGCGGCAAGCTCGTGTGCCTCGACGAGCAAGGCAACCTGCTGCACTTCGACGTGATATACCCATGCCCGCCACGCAACGAGCGTGTCACATCAATGCGCAAGGTAGCCCACCTTGTGGAAGCATACAAAATAGATGCGATAGCCGTGGGCAACGGCACGGCAAGCCGCGAGACCGAAGAATTTCTAAAACGGCTCTCCTACCCCCGCGATGTAAAGATTATAGTGGTGTCGGAAGCCGGGGCTTCGGTTTACTCCGCCTCC
>JAMPGF010000182.1 GCA_023664105.1 Butyricicoccus sp.
CCGCTGACAACAGCAGCGCTGCGGCCCCGGCCGACAACACCCCCGCGGACGCCGCCCCGGCTGACAACAGCAGCGACGCCCCCGCCGGAAGCTACACCAACCCCGACGACATCGACGACAACATGACCTCCGCCGACGGCAAGTACCAGGTCGCGTTCATCACCGACGTCGGCCAGCTCAAGGACAAGTCCTTCAACCAGGGCACCTATGACGGCGTGAAGCTCTATGCCGCCAACAACGGCCTGAGCTACAAGTACTATCAGCCCGCCAACGGCGACCAGGCCACCGACGACGACCGCTATGACGCCATGAAGGCCGCCGTGGACGGCGGCGCGGAGGTCGTTGTGTGCGCCGGCTTCATGCAGGAGGCCGCCCTCACCCGCGCGGCTACCGAGTTTGCCGACGTGCCCTTCATCTTCATCGACGGCTACCCCATCGGCCTTGACAACGTCGCCGGCATCTCCTTCCAGGAGGAGCAGAGCGGCTACCTCGCCGGTTACGCCGTAGTCCGCGAGGGCTTCACCAAGCTCGGCTTCTGCGGCGGCGGCGGCGGAACCAACCCGGCCTGCTGCCGTTACGGCTACGGCTACGTCCAGGGCGCCAACGCGGCCGCCGCCGAGATGGGCGTGGATGTTGAGATCAACTACTCCTGGCAGTACGGCGCTTCCTTCGGCGCCTCCCCCGAGCTCCAGACCATGGCCAACGGCTGGTATGTCAACGGCACCGAGATCATCTTCGCCTGCGGCGGCTCCATGTTCCAGTCCATCGTCGCCGCCGCCTCCGCCAATGACGGCTATGTCGTCGGCGTCGACGTTGACCAGTCCTTCGAGTCCGACACCGTCATCACCTCCGCCCTCAAGGGCCTGAGCAGCGCCGTTGAGTGGTCCGTCGGCAAGGTCTATGACAACACCTTCTCCGACATCGGCGGAAAGGGCACCGCCCTGGGCGCCAACGACAACGCTGTCGGCCTGCCCACCGCCACCTGGATGCTCGAGAACTACCCTGTCGCCGAGTATGAGGCCCAGCTGGCCGACATGCTCTCCGGCGCGCTCGTCGTCGACACCGACTACGAGGCCGGCCTCGAGCAGGATTGGAGCAACGTAACTCTGACCATCGTGTGATCCAATTCAAACGCAAAAAAGCGCGTCCCAGCCGGGGCGCGCTTTTTTCATGCCCTCTCGTATGTCACAAACCTGTACACCACGCCGTCCTCCTCCAGCTCCTCGCCGGGGTCCGTCACGCGCCAGTCCGGCGCGGCGTCCAAATCCGGGAAAAACACGTCCGAGCGGGGCGCGGCGGCGATTTTCGTGACAAAAACGCGGTCAATATGGGGCAAAAGCTGCCTGTAAACGCTCTCCCCGCCTATCACAATGGCGCGGGGGTATTTTTTCGCCTCGGCCAGCGCGGCGGCGGCGTCATGCGCGATGACCGCGCCGGGAATTTCCGGCTCCCGCCGCGTGAGCACGATGTTCACGCGGCCCTTCAGCGGCGCGCCGCCGGGGAAATCGGCGAGGGTCTTACGCCCCACGATCACCGCCGCGCCCTCCGTCACCTCGCGGAAGCGCCGTCGGTCGGCCCGGAGCGTCACCGGCTGGGTGCCTCCGCATCCGATCCCCCAGTCGGAATAAACAGCGACTATCGCGTCCATCTCCCGCCCCCCTATATCGCCACAGGGATCTTCTCGTCAAAGTCCGCGTACTCGTAGCCCTCGACCCGGAAGCTGTCCCGCGTGAAGGCGTAAAAATCCGTCACAGACTTGTCGATGACAAAGCGCGGCGCGGCCTTCGGCTCCCTTTCCAGCATCCGCTCGATTATCGGCACGTGCCGGTCGTAGATGTGCGCGTCGGCGATGACGTGCAGCAGCTCGCCCGCCTCAAGCCCCGACACCTGTGCGAACATGTGCACCAGCACCGCGTACTGCACCACGTTCCAGTTGTTCGCCGTGAGCATGTCCTGGGAGCGCTGGTTGAGTATGGCGTTGAGCGTGTTCCCGCTGACGTTGAAGGTCATGGAATACGCGCAGGGGTACAGCGCCATCTCGCTCAGATCCGCGAAATTGTAAATATTCGTCAAAATCCTCCGCGACGCGGGGTTATTCTTCAAATCCCACAGCACCCGGTCAACCTGGTCCATCTCCCCCTCGCTGTAGCGGTGCTTCACGGCGAGCTGGTAGCCGTAGGCCTTGCCGATGGAGCCGTTTTCATCGGCCCACTGGTCCCAGATGTGGCTGCCCAGGTCGGCGATGTTATTGCTCTTTTTCTGCCAGATCCACAAAAGCTCGTCCACGGCGGTTTTCCAGTAGGTGCGCCGCAGCGTCAGCAGCGGGAACTCGCGGCGCAGGTCGTAGCGGTTGACGAGGCCGAATTTCTTCACCGTGTGCGCCGGCGCGCCGTCGTCCCAGCGCGGGCGCACGGCGCGGTCCGTGTCCCAGACCCCGTTTTCAAGGATGTCCCTGCAATTTTCAATAAAAATTTTATCCGCCAGACTCATAGCGCGCCCTCCCGGTTTTTCATTTGCAGGACTATCTTACCAGCCCGCACCCGGTTTTGCAACAACTTTTGATACTAATTCTCGATTAAAAGGTTTAATCGAGAATTACGCGTGCTGCGCACGCTCGCGCCGCGCAAAGCGCGTCGCGCCGTCCCATTAAAACCCTGACGCGCCTTCGGCGCTATAAAAAGCTCTTTGAGCTTTTTATCAGGGTTTAGTATCACCTCCGCCGCCTCTCCCGCATAGTCTGGCGTGAGGTGAAGGAAATGAAATTTGCCCTTACGGGCGGCGACGGACGCTTTGTCCGGCTGTGCCGCCTGCTGCGCGCCGACGGGCACGAGGTGCGCCCCTTCGCGCTGGAAAAGGAGCTGCCCGACAGCACCGAAAGCGCCGCCGAGGCCCTCGACGGCGCGGACTGCCTTATCCTGCCCCTGCCCTGCCTCCGCGGCGGGCGCCTGAACGCGCCGTTTTCCGCAATGGAGCACGACGCGCGGGACATACTGCGCCATGCCGCGCCGGGCACCGTAGTCTGCGCGGGCATGGCGGGGGAGCTCCGCTCCAGGTGCGAGGCGCTCGGCCTGCCGCTTCACGACTACTTTGAGCGCGAGGATTTCGCCCTTGCCAACTCCCTGCTCACCGCCGAGGGCTGCATTGAGCTGCTGCTCACGGAAAGCGAGCGCTCGCTCCACGGCAGCAGGGTACTCATCTGCGGCTTCGGGCGCATCGGCAGAATGCTCGCCCCGCGCCTGCTTGCTCTGGGCGCGCGCGTAACCGTCGCGGCACGCTCCGGCGAGGCGCTGGCCTGG
>JAMPGF010000183.1 GCA_023664105.1 Butyricicoccus sp.
GGTGCTGGCCTGGTCGGCCGCGGGGCAGCTGCTGTCCGGCGCGGGGGCGGCGGCCTTCGGCATTATCGCGCTGGAGGTGGGCTTCGGCGAGCTGGTCGTGCTGTTTGTGATCGGGCTGCCGCTCATGCGGATTTTGCTGGGGCGGGAGTTTTTCGTCAGAATGGCTCAGAGCTTGGGAGAGTAGATACCACGCGCCGCTTTTGCGAAATGGAGGCGAAGCAATGAAAATCAGAAAGGCCGTTATTCCCGCCGCGGGGCTGGGGACGCGGATGCTGCCGGCTACGAAAACCGTGCCGAAGGAAATGCTGCCGCTGGTGAACAAGCCGGTTTTGCAGTTCATTGTCGAGGAGGCTGTCGACTCCGGGATTGAGGAGATCGTGCTGATTACCAGCAGGGAGAAAAAGGCGATGGACAACCATTTCCTGCCTGACCCGGAGCTCTATGAGCGGCTTATGAAAAAGGGCGCGGTGCGCGAGGCCGAGGCCATCGAGAGGGCGGCGCATCTGGCAAAATTCCACTTCGTCGTGCAGAAGCAGCAGCGCGGGCTCGGCGACGCGGTGTACTGCGCGCGGGAGCATATCGGCAGCGAGCCCTTTGCCGTGCTGCTGGGCGACGATATCATGAAAAACGCGGGGAAGCCTGTGCTGCGCCAGCTCATCGACGCGTCGGAGAAGTACGGATGTGCCTGCGTGGCATGCCGGGAGGTCAGCGACGAGAGCATCGGGAAATACTCCTCGCTGGCGATTACGCCGCTGGAGGAGCGGATTTTCCACATCCACGACATGAACGAGAAGCCTGCGCCGGAGGAAAAGCTGTCCAACTATGCCATTTTGGGGCGGTATGTGCTGACGAGCGATATTTTTGACATCCTCGAGCGCACGCCGCCGGGGCGGAACGATGAGATCCAGCTTACGGACGCGATGCGCGTGCTGTGCCGCCGGGAACGGATGGTGGCGGTGGATTTCGAGGGGCGGCGGTATGACACCGGGAACCCGCGGGATTACATATCCACCTTCATCGACTTCGCGCTCGACTCGCCGGAGATGGGCGAGTGGACGCGGGAGTTTATCCTGAAGAAGGCGCGGGAGCTGGAAAAATGAGAACAAATTGTGGGGGCTGAAATTTTTCAGCCCCCACAATTTGTGGTTGACACGGAATATATTTTTAAGGTATAATCTACCTTACGTGGTCTTTCGGGCCGCGTTTGTATACCAACTACAGCAGGGCCCGTTGGCCCCGCCGTTGAGTATAATTTTGAAAGGAGAATGTCAAAATGCAGGTCGGAACTTACCAGCCCAAGAAGCGTCAGCGCAAGAAAGAGCACGGCTTCCGCAAGAGAATGGCCACCGCTAACGGACGCAAGGTCCTTGCCCGCCGCAGAGCCAAGGGCAGAGCCCGCCTCAGCTACTGATTTGCTCAGGTACGGCGTAATTTGATATCGGTTTTTCGGGCGGCATCGGACCGCCCTTGGGCCGTTTGTGCGCAAAATGCGCCCGTTGAGGGGGAGAGGCTATGAAGTTCACCGTCAGCATGAAGAACAACTACGAATTTCGCCGCCTCTACTCAAAGGGAGCAAGCGCCGCCGCGCCGTACCTCGTGCTGTACGCACGGAAAACCGGCAGGGGGACAAGCCGTCTGGGCATCACCGTCAGCACCAAGGTAGGCAAGGCCGTGGTCAGAAACCGCGTCCGGCGCCGCATAAGGGAGATCTACAGGCTGCACGAGCACGAGCTGTGCCGGGGCTTGCAGCTGGTCATCGTCGCGCGCAACCGCGCCGCCGGGGCAGGCTACGCCCAGCTTGAAAAAAGCTTTATGCGCGCCTGCGGAAAGCTCTCCCTTTTTGAGAAGGGGGCGGGGGAATGAAGAGGCTGCTTATCGCGCTGGTGAAATTCTACCGCCGGCATATCTCGCCGCTGACGCGCCCTACGTGCCGCTTCGTGCCCACCTGCTCGCAGTACGCGCTGGAGGCCCTGGAGAAATACGGGGCCGCAAAGGGTACTTGGCTGACCGTCAAGCGCCTGTCACGCTGCCACCCCTTCCACAGGGGCGAGCACGATTTTTACGACCCGGTGCCATAGATAAAGCGGGCATGTACCCGCGAAGGCGCCGGAGACACAGGAGAAGAATATGTTAGATGCAATAGCAAAGCCCTTTGGCATACTGCTGCTGTGGATTTACCGCCTCGTCGGAAACTATGGCGTGGCTATTATCCTGTTTGCCTGCGTGGTCAAGCTCATTCTCCTGCCCTTCCAGATGAAGAGCAAGAAGAGCATGATGCGCATGAACCGGCTCCAGGGCAGGATGAAGGAGCTGGAAAAGCGCCACGAGGGCAACCAGCGCAAGTATCAGGAGGAGGTAGCCAAGCTCTACAGGGAGGAAGGGGTCAACCCCATGTCGGGCTGCCTCTGGTCCCTGATACCCTTCCCCATACTCCTCGCCCTGTACAGGGCTATACGCTTCCCGCTGACCACCATGATGGGCGTGCCCGCCGAGCTTCTGGCCGAGGGCGGCGCGATCACCCAAAAGCTGACCGAGCTGGGCTTTGAGTCCGCGGCGAACAACGCCTATGTCCAGCTGACGCAGTCGCAGTTTATCTCCGAGCATTTCGAGGCGTTCGCCGGGCTGAGCGACAAGCTGGTGAACATCAACTACAGCTTCCTCGGGCTGAACATCGGCGATATGCCCCAGTGGAACTTCTTCGCCAAGTGCGACTGGTCGCAGGTTTCCAGCTGGCTTCCCGCGCTGGGGCTGTTCCTGATCCCCGTTATCTCGGCGCTGATGAGCTGGCTGAGCATGAAGGTCACGCAGCTGTCCCAGCCGCAGCAGGGCGGGGCGCAGGCCCAGGCCGCCGCGCAGCAGATGAAGATGATGAACCTGATGATGCCTCTTATGTCGCTGTACATCTGCTTCATCATGCCCGCCGCGCTGGGCGTGTACTGGATCGCCAACAGCGTGCTGGCGCTGGTGCAGGAGCTGATTCTCAACAGGTATTACGGGAAGGTAATGGCAAAAGAGGACGCCGAGCGCCTTGAGCGCGAGAAGCTGCGCGAGGCGGAGCTTGAGCGCAAGCGCCAGGAGACTGAGCGTCTCAAGGCCGAGGGCGTGACCACCCGCAACTCCAACACCAGCAAGAAAAAGCTCCAGGCCAAGCAGAAGGCCGAGCTTGACGCCGTGCGCGCCGCCGCCGCCCGCCAGGAAAAGGCCGAGCGGCGCAAGAAGCTGGGCCTGCCCGAGGAGGAGGAAAAGCCCGCCTCGCAGGTGGGCAACCGGCGCTACGCCCGCGGCA
>JAMPGF010000184.1 GCA_023664105.1 Butyricicoccus sp.
AGGAAAGTAAGGAGGGAATTGCTATCATGTGCAAGGTTATGGAAGATATGCGGAACGAATCTTTGAGAGAGGGCATGGAGCAGGGAAAGAACGAGGAAAAGAAACTGACCGTACTCCGAATGCTGGAGGCCGGGAAGTATGCTTTGGAAGAAGTCGCCAAAATCTCTGGCCTATCTCTTGATGAGGTACAAAAACTGCAAGCTGGGCAAGGTGCATAAACCAGCATACCAATCTGAAGGCAGGAATCTGACAGCCAGATTCCTGTCTTTATTTTTGTCTTAATTGTGAAATTTCTGTAAATATGATTAAGAAATTGTTGACAACAAGCAACAGGCTTTGCCGCTTACAAATTCTTGATGCACAGCTGTTCGCGGCGCGCACGCCGCGAAGCCGTCTCGAAAAAGTGGCAAATCCACTTTTTCGAGACGCTCAAAAAGAGGAATGACCGGTACGGTCATTCCTCTTTTCGTCAGCGGCCACGGTGCTTTGCCTTGTGTTTTTCCCGGCGCAGGGCGTACTGCCGCTCGATTTTCATTGGTACTCCCGGACTACCTGCCGGGACGTGTTTTTATCCCCGCGTATACTGATGATTACTGCAAAGCCATTGTAGCACATCCCCCGCACAAAGTGAAGCCCTGTAGGATTTTTGATATTGCCTATGCGCACAGGCTTGACAACCCAAACAGGTTATGGTAATATATATAATATAAAATTTTATAAGGAGTTGATTATCCATGAAAAAAATAGCAGCAGTTTTTCTGTCCCTGATTTTACTTTTTTCCTGCTTCCCGATGGCCGTTGCCGCGGAAGCCTTTGCTCAGGATGACGTTGAGATCGAGTATGAAAAGGGGCCTGATCTTATTCTTGAGAATGTCGAGATCCTCGACAACGGATGGATTTGCATCACACAGGAGGTAACGGTACCTGGCAATAACGGAAGGTCCTACCCGGAAAGGGAAAAGACGAAGGTTTTTTCCCATACGATATGTGACCGCAACGGTATTGAGTTGGCTGTCTTTGATGTAACCGTTACGGGGGTTTATTCCCAAGCGGATAATTATGCTACACTGACAAGCATCACGGGTTCCTTCACCGGCAGCCACGCCCATGACTTCACATACACTTCAGCGCTCAGCGGAGATACCGGATCGGCCACCATCTATTTTAATGGTTTGAATGCTGGCACTTTTTCCTATAAAATATATACAAACGGCAACATTCAATGGATCTAAAATCAAATCTGACCAGGCGGGCAAACGTTTTGAGGTTTGCCCGCTTTTTTATCCGGCGGCGCCTGTATTGACAAAGCCCGGGCGGAGGGCTAAAATATACAGGCTGTCGAAAATTCTGCGCGGGAGTGAGGCAAAATGCCGGGGCTTGGGACAATTATAAATGTGCTGGCAATAGTTTTGGGCGGTGTTTGCGGGCTGCTGTTCGGGCGCTTTATCGGTGAGCGCTGCCAGGAGACGCTCTGCCGTGCCTGCGGCGTGTGCGTGCTGTTCATCGGGCTGGCCGGCGCGCTGGAGGGGATGCTGACCGTCTCCGGCACATCCGTGACCAGCGGGGGAACGATACTCATCATCGGCTGTATCGCTCTCGGCGCGCTCATCGGTGAGCTGCTGAATATCGAGGGACTTTTCGAGCGCTTCGGCGAGTGGCTGAAGATAAAGACCGGCAGCGCGAAGGACCGCGGCTTTGTCTCCGGCTTCGTCAACGCCTCGCTGACGGTGTGCATTGGGGCCATGGCGGTGGTTGGCGCCATCGAGGACGGACTGCTGGGCGACTGCTCCCTGCTGGTGACCAAGGCGGTGCTGGACTTTATCATAGTAATGGTGATGACCTGCTCCATGGGCAAGGGCTGCATTTTCTCCGCCATTCCCGTGGGCATTTTCCAGGGCTCGATAACCGCCCTTTCGGGGCTCGTCCGGCCGCTGATGACCGCCGCGGCGCTGGCGAACCTGTCGATGATCGGTTCGATACTCATCTTCTGCGTGGGCGTAAACCTGCTCTGGGAAAAGCGCATCCGCGTGGCGAATCTGCTCCCGGCGATAGTGCTTGCCGCCGCTGCGGCGTTTCTGCCGCTTTAATTTGTCCGCCTGCCCGCCCGCCTGTTTCACGGGCGGGCGCGTTTTTGTGCAATATTTGCAGTAAAATGACGTGGCAACTGCGCATTATATGTCATTTCTGCACAAGAGAAAGACACAAATTTAGTATACACTCATAATTGAAAATGTGGTTTTTTTCATATATGCTTAAAGTGTAATGGTGTATACTTATTAAAAAAAGCATATCCGGTGAAGAAGGAAGCAGGAAGAAGGGCTGACTGATTGGAGGTGTCGGCATGAATTTTGAACAGGGTGCGAATCTTCCCCGGGTGAAGGTCAGCAATCAGTGCGCCATTTTGAGAATGATTTACCACCGCGGGCCGATAAGGCGCTCGGAAATAGCCAGGAGCCTGGGCCTGACGCTGCCGACGATCACGACGAGCGTAAACGCCATGATTGCCGGAGGCATAGTCCGCGAGACCGGCCTTGCCGAAGGGGGCGAGGGAAATGTAGGCCGCCGGGCTCAGCTGGTGGACATCGTGCCTGAGTCGCGTTTTTTCCTCGGCGCGGAGATACGGGGCACGGAGCGCACGGTCTGCCTGCTTGACTACAGGGGAAAGGCGCTCACCTCGCGCCGGGACGAGTCGGACTGCCCCGACTATGAGGACAACATCACGCTCACCTGCGGGATGACGGGCCAGCTCCTGCGCGAGTCGGGACTGAGCATGGACTCCATCGCCGGAGTGGGCGTGTGCCTGCCGGGGCTGATTGACAGCGCCCGCGGCGTTCTGGAGCTCTGGCCCGCGCGCGGCTGGCGGGAGCGGGCTGTGCGCTCGGACATGGCCCAATGCACCGGCTACCGCGGCCCCGTGAGCGTGGTCAACGATGCTTGCGCCCGGGCCTACGGCGCACAGCTGCTGTGCCGGGACATAGTCGGCGGGGCGGAGACATTTGCGTATATGTTCATTTCCGACGGAATTGCCTGCCCCTTTGTTCTCACACGCCCGGACTACTTCGGCTATGTCGTGGGCGCGGGCGAGCTCGGACAGACGGTGATCGACCCGGACGGCCCGCCATGCGGCTGCGGGAACCGGGGCTGTCTGGAGGCGTATGCAAGCGACCGCGCCGTGCGCGCGGC
>JAMPGF010000185.1 GCA_023664105.1 Butyricicoccus sp.
CAGGTTGTTGATGGTGTGGTCCAGACGGTTCTGGGTCGCGCCCAGAGTACCGCGCACGTCGGACACGGTGTTGATCGCGGTCTTGATCTTGTCAAGGGCGGCGGCGGCGCTGTCCTGATCGGCTATGCTCAGGCCCTCGAGGCCCAGGGAAGCGGCGTGCATATCCTTGATGTCGACCTTCAGCTTGTTGTAGCTGTCGGCGGTGTCGCCGATCTGGAGGGTCAGTCCGGTGCCGGGCTTCGCGTTCTCGAGGGAGTCCGCGTTGGCGGTGGAAACGCCTATGTAGCTGGCGACCTTCTCCTTGGTGGTCATGTCGGTGCTGTCCTTGACGGAGCTCTTCTGCTGGAGGGTGGTCTTGCCGGTGCCGTCGTGGCCGACGGTGAAGATGCCGTTGTCCTTCGCGGCAGCGGTCAGGCGCTCGGCGGCGACCTTCTTGTCGACAGTGCCGGTCTGGTCGGTCAGGTCAATCACGTTGGAGGCGTTCTTGAACTTGCTGTCAGCGCCCTTGGCGACGGTGTAGGTGGTGTCGCCGATGGTGATCTTCGCGCCGTCGGTCCAGGCGTTGCCCTCGTTGAAGTCAACCACGGTGTTGGCGAGCTGCGCGGACGCGCCGCTGTTAAAGCTGGTCACGTTCTGCAGGCCGCTGTTGATGGTGCCGCTGGATGCGGGGCTGCCAGCGTCATCATTGTCCAGGGGGAGCTGATCCACCAGCAGCTTCAGGCCGTCGCCGGCACCATGGGCCACGATAGTGCCATTATCATTGCCGGTGACGATACGGGCGTTGCCGTATTTATAGCCGGCAGTTTCGGCGTTGGCATCGTTCCAGGCAGCAATGGCCTCATTGGCCTTGGCCAGCATCTTATCTGCAACGGAAGCGACGGTGTCGTTGTCAGCTATATCCAGCTCGGACAGATCGACCACCAGATTCGCGGTGGTGTCCGTGACGGTAAAGCTCATGCCCTTGATCGCGGCAGCGTTAGTGCCGATAGTAGAGCTTTCAGCCGTGTCGTCCCAATCAATGTCGGTAAGGTCTGCGCCGATCTCGGTGGAAGCCACATCGGTCTCCAGCTCGTCGCCGCCCTCGCCGTCCTCAGTGCCCTGCTCGATCAGGGTGGAGCCGGTGGGGCCGTTCTCCTTCACGCCGACAGTCTTGGCGGTGTACTTGATGGATTTATTGTCGGCGTTGACCATAGCGGACCAGTCCGTATTCTCCGCGTCGTCGTTGTAAGCGTCGGCCCACTCTTCCAGCTGCTTCGCCAGCTCGGTCTCGGTCACAGTGTAGGTCTTGTCGCCGATGGTCAGGTCAGCGCCGGCCTTCTTGGCGTTCGCCAGCGCGGTGTCGGGATCTGCCAGCTTGTAGACGGCTGTAGCGCCGGCTTCGCCGCCGGTAAGCTTAATATCGGTTTCAACAGTGGCATCCTCAGTAACATCACTGGCTGTGCTGGTATAGGTAACCGTGTAAGTGCCGTCTTCATTCTTAGTGGCAGACCAGCTGTAATTGGTTCCGCTGCCACTCATTGATGCACCCTCAGCGGTCAAATCCGTCTGACTGCCGCCAAGCGTAACCGTCTTAGCCTCATCTGCAGAGTAATTCTTTGTAGCCGTAGCCGCCTTGTCGGCCTTGCCCTCGGTGACCTGGGTGGCCCCGGCGAGGGTCGCGGCAGTCTTCTCGCTCTTGCTGGTGAAGGAGATACTTCCGTCGTCCTCCTTCTTGATGGTCCAGGCGTTGTTCAGGGTGCTGTTGCCCTGAAGCGCGGTGACCAGCCCCTCAGCGTCAGCAACGCTCTCGACATCAATCTCCTGGCCGCCGATCGTGATCTTGTTGGACGCAACGCTGGGAGTGACCGCGGTCACCTCGGCGCTCTTATAGGTGGCGTAAGTGCCGTCGCTCATGGGGATAAGGAAGCCCTCGTCGGCGTAAGCGTCCGTCTCGGCGGGCGCGGTATCGCTCAGCTCCCAGGACACCTTGGCGGCGTCGTTCATGCTGATCTTGTCGGCGCTCTCGAACTTCAGGACATTGCCCTCGGCCTTCACGGTAAAGGTAGCCGTGTTGTTGTCCTTGTCGGTCATCTCTATGCCGCTGGTGTAAGCCCCGGCCAGCGCGCTGGCCAGCTGGCTGCTGGTGTAGGTACCGGCGGCCAGCTCAACAGTCATTGACTTGTCGCCGATGGTCAGGTTGAAGTTCTTGTCAGTGGCATCGGCGGTCACGCTGATGCCGTCAAGGCTGATCTGGAAGCCGGCCTTGCTGGCCGCGGTGCTCTCGGTCTCAAGGACGTTCTTGCCATTCTTCACATCGGTCTCGGTCACGCCGTCCCAGTTGGTCTTGTTGACGAACAGCTTGCCCAGCACATCCTCAGCGGACATATCCTCGTAGACGACGCCGCGGATAGCGGAGGCGTCCATGGTTCCGTCGAGCAGCTTCATGCCGTTGAAGTTGGAGCTGTCGGCAATGCGGTTGACCTCGTCGATGAGCTGGTCGAGCTCCTTCTGCATCTGGGTGCGGTCGGTGGTGTTGTCGTAGGTGCCGTTGGCGGACTGGGAGGCCAGCTCGACCATGCGGTTGAGCATGTCATGCACCTCGGTCAGGGCGCCCTCGGCGGTCTGCACGAGGCTGATGCCGTCCTTGGCGTTCTTCTGCGCGGTCTCCAGACCGGTGATCTGGGCGCGCATCTTCTCGCTGATGGCCAGGCCCGCGGCGTCGTCGCCCGCGCGGTTGATCTTGTAGCCGCTGGAGAGCTTCTCCAGGTTGGTTTTCATCGCGGAGACGTTGTTGGTGTAGTTGCGGTAGGCGTTCATCGCCATTATGTTATGCTGGATCCTCATTTTATAATCCTCCTATAAATAAAATGATTTTTGGGGGGTGCTGTTCCGGCGCGCCGGGACTTCCGTGTCCCAGCGCTGGGGTGGAGCGCCGTCCGGCGATCCGCTGTGCGCACAACGGCTTGCCGTCCGGTACGGGACTGTATTTCATCCGGCTCGTCAGCCGTTTGAAAGCGAAACTGCATCTGCCTGCTATCTTTTTCACAGTCATAATATTGTGGACGCCCCGAGGGGCTTCGGGCGCGATTTTTGAAAAGGCGCCTTCTCGTTTCCCACTCTGCGGCCCGGAAAACGCTGAACGAAACATCGTCGTCGCAAAGTCCGCTCAACTCCGTTTCCGCCTTACGGCGAAAACTGCGTTC
>JAMPGF010000186.1 GCA_023664105.1 Butyricicoccus sp.
CCGTCCCCGGCGCACAGCTCGCGCAGGCGCGGCAGCGTCTCGCTCAGCGGTCCGTACAGCCCCGCCAGCGAGCACCAGACGCGGCAAAGCTCCTCCGGCACACCGTGCGCGGCGCACAGTTCGGCGATGTTGTGTTCGTTCTTACTCTGGACATATCCGAGCAGGGCGGCTTTCTCCCCCTCGCCCGCGGGGGTACGGCGCAAAAGCGCCTCCACCACTCCCGCGTGTGCCACGTCAAGGATGTAGCCGCCGCTTATCAGCTTCAGGCTCTCGCAGGCGAGAATCAGCACCTCGTACTGGGAGTACAGGTCGATTTCGCCGATGCACTCAAGCCCGGCCTGCATCAGCTCCGTCAGCTCGTGGGACGCGCCGCTCTCGCGATAGACGTTCTCGCTGTAGTACACCTTCTGCTGCCCGCCGCGGTAGTTTTTGATTATCGACATGGTCACGTCGGGCTTGAGCGCCATGAGGCGGCCGTCGGTGTCCGTGAAGGTGAGGATGCTGTTGCCGACTATGAAGCTGCGGTTCTGGGCGTAGAGGTCGTAGGGCTCGAACCTGCTCATGCGGTAGGGCAGATAGCCCCATCCGCGGTAGAGCGAGCGAAGGGACAGCTCCACGCGCTCGGCGCGGCTGAGTATTTCCCGTTCAAGCTCCATGTCCGCTCTCCCCTTCTATCGCGCCGAGGTTTTCCAGCGCCTTGCGGTAGCCGCCGCTGCCGTACTGGATGCAGCGGTTGACCCGGCCTATTGTGGCCGAGCTGGCCCCCGTGAGCCTGGCGACCTCGCTGTACTTCCCCTTTTCGCACAGCAGCTTCGCCACGCACAGCCGCTGGCTGAGGGATACTATCTCCTTTGAGGTCATCAGATCCTCTAAAAAGTCGCGGCACTCCTGCTCGTTTTTCAGGCTCAGCAGCGCCGAAACCAGCAATTTCGCGTTTTCGCTTTCAAATATATTCATGAACGCCCTCCGTTCGTGTTCTTATGGTGTCGAGTTATCATGATATCACGCTAAAGCGGCAATGTCAATATTTTCTATAGCGCGGGACACGGCGAGAAAATTAATAAATTTTTCATTCCTTTTACGGTAAAATAGTGATATAATAACAATATCTGTGCCCATAAGTGCGGCACAGGCTGGAAAAACGATTTTGGAGAGTGATTATCGTGCCTAAGAGCATGATGCTGCTTGTAAATCCCAACGCTGGCAAGGGCGGGTACAAGACCTCCCTGACCGCGGTAATAGAAGAATTCTGCAAGGGGGGCTACCTGCCCACGGTGTTTTTCACAGAGCACTCCAACCACGCGCCCGAGCTGGTGGAGCGCTACGCCGCAGACTATGAGCTCGTGGTGTGCCTCGGCGGCGACGGGACGCTGAGCGAGGTGGTCACCGGCATGATGCGCGCGGGTGTGAAGCGCCCCATAGGCTACATACCCTACGGCACCGCCAACGACGTGGCCCGGACGCTGGAGCTGTCGTCCCACCCGGCACAGGCCGCGCGCGCGATTGTCGAGGGAGAGCGCTTCCCCTTTGATGTGGGGCAGTTCGGCTCGGACAAATTTTTCACCTACATCGCGGCCTTCGGCGCATTTACCGAGGTCAGCTACGCCACGCCGCAGGAGAACAAGCAGGTGCTCGGCCACATGGCCTACATGCTCGAGGGCGTGAAGAGCCTGGGCAGTCTGAACAGCTACAGGGCCATAGTCGAGTACGACGGCGGCGTTATCGAGGACGATTTCATCTTTGGCGCGGTGACCAACTCCACCTCCGTCGCGGGGCTGGTGAAGCTCGACCGCGGCTCGGTGAACCTGGCCGACGGCATGTTTGAGGTGCTGCTGGTGCGCACGCCGCAGGATCTTGCGGAGCTGAACAAAATCATCTCCGCTGTGCTGCTGTCGAACTTCAATTCACCCAGCGTGCTGTTTTTCCGCAGCAAAGAGGTGCGGATCATGTTCGAGCAGCCTGTCGCCTGGACCCGTGACGGCGAGGCCGGCGGAGCGCACCGCGATGTGATGATAGTCAACCGCCATCCGGGCGTGGAGTTGATCATTTAAAAATAAGGGGTATCCTTCCGTAGGAGGTAACGACCTTGAACCGACAGAAATTTCTGGCTGAGCTGTCCAGACTGCTGGGCTTTATGTCCTCGTGGGACAGGGAGGCCGAGATGAACAAGTACATCGCAATGCTCGACGCGGCCGAGGACGAGGCCGAGCTTATCGAGTCGCTCGGCACGCCGACGCAGATTGCGATATCCGTCGCCCTGGGCTACAAGCCCTCGCCGCGTCCGGGCACTCAGCCGCCCGAGCCGGAACCCGCCCCCGAGCCGGAACCGGCGGAGGCGCCCGAGGCCGGGCCGGAAGGCGAACCTGAGCCCGAGCCCGAGCCGCCCCCGCCGCCTCCGAAGAAGAAGCGCGGCGAAGATGAGATAGTGACGGATGTCGAGTTCGATTACGGCATGGAGCTTGCCCTTCTCATGGGCGAGCCGGTAGCCTCGGCGGTTGAGAGCGCGTTCAAGGGCGAGTATCTGCCCGACCCGGATCTGTCCCTGGATGAGATACTGCGCGAGGTGCGCGGCGGCGAGGGCACGGGCGACGTGTTCTCCGGGAGCGCCGAAGCCGGCGCGGAGGCAGAGACCGCCGAACCGGAGGCAGAGACCGGGGTGTCCGAAGAGGCCGAAGCCGCCGCCGGGCCGGAAGTCACGCCGGAAGAAGAGGCTCAGCCGGAGCAGACGCCGTCCGAGGAGAGCGCGGATGCCGACGGGCCGGAGGCAGAGGCCGCGCCCGCGGCGGAAAGCACCGGGGCCGGGCAGGAACCCGCCGGGGCTGAACCGGGGACTGCCGGGGATAAGCCCGAGGCAGAGGCAGGCGGAAACGGGGACGAGGCCAGCCCCGCGCCGGAGGGTGAACAGGCCGCCGCCGGGGCCGCCGAAGCGGATACAGACGCGCCCGGCAAGCCGGAAGAATACGCGGCTGAGGACGGAACCGAAAAAGTACCCGAGGACGGCCCTGTCTTTGACGCGGCCACGGCGCCGCTGCCGGAGGCCGTGAAGAGCGCGGGGAACGGTGACACTGAGGCCAAACAGCCCGCCGGGGGCGCCGCTGCGCCGGA
>JAMPGF010000187.1 GCA_023664105.1 Butyricicoccus sp.
GCTGCTCGGCGGCGGGGGAGGGCTCACGGCCCTGCTCGGCGGCGGAGGCTCCGACCTTCCGGCGCAGCAGCCGGGCCAGACAAGCCAGTCCGCACAGCCCAGCTCCGGCGCGCAATCGCCGGGCGCGTCGCTGGACCTGAGCTCTCTGTTCGGCTCCCTCGGCGGCGGCAGCGTGTCCACCGGCTGGCAGAGCGAGGCCAACACCGGAAAGCTCGACAAAAGCGTCGCCTCCGGCGCGCGGGAGAAGTACGTGAAGCCTCTCGGCGGCGGGCGCGACACGGTGACGCTCATGGTCTACATGTGCGGCACCGACCTTGAGTCCCGCAGCGGCATGGGCACCGCGGATCTGCAGGAGATGCTGGGCGCAAGCTTCGGCGATAACATAAACCTGCTGGTATACACCGGCGGCTGCAAGGGCTGGAAAAACAACCTCGTCAGCAGCTCCACTAACCAAATCTGGCAGGTAAAAAACGGCGGGCTCGTCAGTCTGGAGAATGACCTGGGCAGCGTGTCCATGACTAAGCCGGAAACACTCTCGGGCTACATAAGCTGGTGCGCGAAAAAATTCCCCGCGAGCAGGTACGGGCTGATTTTCTGGGACCACGGCGGGGGCTCGGTCAGCGGCTACGGCTATGACGAGAAGTTCGCCTCCTCCGGCTCGATGAACCTGGCGGGGATCGATACCGCGCTGGGCGACGGCGGGGTGAAGTTTGACTTCATCGGCTTCGACGCCTGCCTGATGGCAACGGCGGAAACCGCGCTGACGCTGACAAAATACGCCGACTACCTCATCGCCTCGGAGGAGACCGAGCCCGGCGTGGGCTGGTACTACACCGACTGGCTGACTGAGCTGGGGAAAAATACCTCCATGCCCACGATTGAGCTGGGGCAGAAGATCGTCGACAGCTTCGTGGACACCTGCGCCGAGAAGTGCCGGGGACAGCTGACCACTCTGTCAGTTATCGACCTTGCCGAGCTGGAGGCCACGCTTCCGGGCGCGCTGGCGGAGTTCTCGCGCTCGGCGACGAAGCTCATCGCGGATAAGGACTATCAAACTGTGTCCAGCGCGCGGGCGGGGGCTCGGGAATTTGCAAGCTCGAGCAAAATCGACCAGGTCGACCTCGTACACCTGGCCCGAAACCTCGGCACCGACGAGGGCGAGGCGCTGGCGAAGGCGCTGCTGGGCGCGGTGAAGTACAACCGCACCAGCTCGAACATGACAAATGCCTACGGAATTTCCATATATTTCCCGTATCAGAAGGCCTCGACGGTGGACAAGGCCGTTTCAACCTACAAGCAGATCGGCATGGACGAGGAGTACATGCGCTGCATCCGGCAGTTCGCGAGCCTTGAGGCCAGCGGGCAGGCGGTCAGCGGCGGGACGGCCTCGCCGCTGCCGTCGCTGATGGGCTCCCTCGGCTCCTCGGGCGGCGGCGACCTGCTGGGTCAGGTGCTGGAGGGCTTCCTCTCCGGCGGCTTCGGGCGCGTGAGCGGGCTGGACGCGGGCAACAGCGAATTTCTCTCCGACCGGGCGATGAGCGATGCCGAGCTGGCGGAATACCTTGAGGGGCATCGGTTCGACGGCTCCGCGCTTGTGTGGAGCGAGGGCGCGGACGGCGCGCCGGTGATGGCCCTGCCGGAGGAGCAGTGGGCGCTGGTGCAGACGCTGGAGCTTAACGTGTTCTACGACGACGGCGAGGGCTACATCGACCTGGGGCTGGACAACGTCTACGATTTCGACGAGCACGGCGCGCTGCTGGGGACCTGCGACGGCACCTGGCTGGCGATCGACGGGCAGCCGGTGGCGTACTACCACACCTGCACCGTGGACGACGGGGAGAGCTACACCATCACCGGGCGGGTGCCCGTGCTGTGGAACGGCGAGCGCGCGGAGCTGCTGCTGAGCTTTGACAACGAGCGGCCCTACGGCTATGTCGCGGGCGTGCGCAGCGTTTACGCCGGGGGCGAGACAGATACCGTGGCAAAGAGCGTGAGCACGCTCGAAGCGGGGGATGCGCTGGAGTTTATCTGCGACTACTACGGCTACGGCGGGGAGTACCTCGACAGCTATCTCATCGGCGAGCCGCTGGCGGTGACGGAGGCGGAGCTGGAGATAAGCAGCGTGCCGCTGGAGGGGTCGGTCAGCGCGGTGTACAGGTTTACGGATTTGTTCAACCAGCAGTATTGGAGCTTGCCCATGGCGACGAAGTGAGGGGAAGCTTGCCCCCTTTCGCGGGCTGCAACCGCCGGTTGCTAATATTTCCAAGGCCTCTTGGTTGATTTGCGGGCACTGGGCTGGTAAAATGCAGTACGGAAGGAGGCTGATGAGATGAGTCTTTCGGAAAAAATCACAGCCCTTCGGACCGGGCTGAAGCTGTCGCAGGGCGATGTGGCGGAGAAGCTGGGCGTGTCCCGGCAGTCGGTGAGCAAATGGGAGACGGGGCAGTCGGTGCCGGAGCTGGACAAGATCGTGAAGCTGGCAGACCTGTTCGGGGTGAGCGTGGACGAGCTTGTGCGGGACGGGGACGCGCCGCGGGCCGCCCCGCCCCCGAGGGAGGAAGCGCCAGAGGCGCGCATCGTCTATGTCGAGCGGCGGCTCGCCCCCACGCAGGTCATCGGCGCCGTCCTCCTTGTCCTTGGCCTGCTGGGCGTCATTTTTGGCGTGGCGGTATCGGGCAACAGCGGCACATATACGGCGCTGATTGGCGGCGGCATGGTGCTGCTGGGCCTGCCCTTCCTGCTGTCGCGGAGGCATCCGTTCCTCATTGCCGGGTGGGTGGTGCTGGCGGTGAGCTGCCTGCTGTTTAGCCCCCTGACAAGCATCGCGCGCTGGGGAATTTTGGACGGCATACAAATGCTGCATGTTTACCTCACCATGCCGGAAATGCACTACGGCGTCTATCTGTTTGGCGCTGCTGTTGGCATTGCGCGGGGGCTGCTGTTCCTGCTCCTGCTGTTTTTCACCGTGCGGGCGGTCATGCGCCGGCGGAAGGCGCGGAAGGAGGACGAATAGGGACTGCGCGAAAAAAATCCCCCGGCGAAGGGAGCAATGCCATTAAGTTAACCAAAAAATTCCAATAAAATACAAAAAAGCCCTTG
>JAMPGF010000018.1 GCA_023664105.1 Butyricicoccus sp.
CGGCGCTATAAAAAGCTTTAATAGAATTAAAGCTTTTTAACGGTTTTTAGTATGAAACAATCATTCTCCCGGCGGGAAAGAACGCACAGCCCCATGATCGGGACGCTGCTTTCCGGCGCAATAAAACGCACCCCCTTTGCCGGCGGACATGCGCCGTCCGGCAAAGGGGGTGTATCATTTTGACATCAGATCATTCTGATACTAATCAGGCCACTTTATTCTTGCCCTTGCCGGCTTTAGCAATTGTACTAACGCCTTCAATAGCAAGGATCACAGCCAGGACGATCAGCAGAACGGCGATGATCGCCTGGGCATAGGGGCCCCAGTCCGCGCCGCCGGCAGCGATAGCGCCGAGCTGGGTCTTGACGGTAATGCCCAGGGAGAAGATGGTGACGATAAGCATGAAGCCCATGGGGAAGAGGAACATCCTGTTGTTCTTGCCGATGTTGCCCAGCCATGTGGCAACGGCCAGCAGGCCCAGGCCGGCCAGCAGCTGGTTGGCCGCGCCGAACAGCGCCCAGATCTTCTGATAGCCGTTCATGCCCAGGACCACGCCCAGAACAACGGTAATGATCGTGGCGACATACATATTGGACAGGACCTTCTTGTAGCCGGTGACATTCTCGGGAGTCTCGCCCTTCGTGCCGTCAAGCCAGAATTCCTGGAACATGAAGCGCGCAAGACGGGTGGCGGTGTCCAGGGAGGTCAGGCAGAAGGCGGAATAGGTCAGCACCAGCAGCGTATAGAGGACGCTGTATACCGAGCCGCCGGAGGGGTCGATCATGTATGCCAGCCCCCCCCCGAAGATGGCGGTAGCGCCGCTCAGGTCATACTTGCGGGCGTTGGCAACCGCGCAGATGGTCAGGATGGCCAGGACGCACTCGAGCAGCATGCCGCCGTAGGCGATGGGCTTGGCATCCTTTTCCTTATCCAGCTGCTTGGAGGTGGTGCCGGAGGAGACGAGGGAGTGGAAGCCGGAAATAGCGCCGCAGGCGATGGTGGTGAACAGGACCGGGAAAACAGGGCCGGAGGCGGTGCTCACCTCGATCACAGGCATGGTGTCCAGGCTGGGATGCGCCATGAATACGCCAACCACGGCAACCGCCAGCATGGCGTAAAGCAGGAAGCTGGACAGGTAGTCGCGCGGCTGGAGCAGGATCCACACAGGCGTGACGGAAGCTATCGCTATGTAAATGCCGCAGATGATCATCCAGGTGCTGGAGGACAGGTAAATGGGGTGGAAATTCATGCCGATGGCGATAATGACAACGATGGCCGCCACGCCGATGACGGAGGAGACGCCCATGGGCGCGTTCCGGCGGTAGACCATGAAGCCGAAGACGATGGCGATGACGATAAACAGCAGGGAGACCATGGCCACGCGGGCGTTGGACTCGGAGGCGGCGTAATCGACCGCGCCGCTGTCGGTGAAGGTCGCGCCGAAGGTGCCGGCCACGATGGAGGCGAAGGCCGCCACGACCAGGATCAGGGTCAGGTAGGCGAAGGTCAAAAACAGGAGCTTGGCGCGCCTGCTCATGTTGGCGGAGATGATCTCGCCGATGGACTTGCCGTCGTGGCGCACGGAGGCAAACAGGGCGCCGAAGTCATGGACTCCGCCGAAGAAGATGCCGCCGATGAGAATCCAAAGCGTGCAGGCCAGCCAGCCGAAGGGCGAGGCGTTGATGGGGCCGGTGATGGGGCCGGCGCCCGCGATCGAGGAAAAGTGGTGTCCCATCAGGACAGGGGCTTTCGCGGGGACATAGTCCACGCCATCTTCCATGGTGTGGGCCGGGGTGGGCCTGTCGTCCTTGCCGATGCCCCACTGCTTGCACAGCCATCCGCCGTAGAGGATATAGCCGGCAACCAGGACCGCGACGCTGATGATCAAAAGTACTAAACCGTTCATAGCTACTCATTCTCTCCTTTTATTTTCCCCTGGAGTCGAAGTTATCCTCCAGAGTCTTGCGGGCCATCCTCCCTGCTGGATTGGAGAAAAAACCCGTGGTGGAGCATTCCATTGCTGCGATATGGTACTCCATCCAGCCTTGGAGTCCCAGGCGAAAATTCTTGTGGAAACGGGTCCGCCGGATGAGCTTTTTCGCCTCCGGGTCGATGGTTTCCGCCAGAATGACCAGCGTCACATAGGAACACATGTGCTCCTTATGCGGCTTGACCCGGGCGAGGCCCGCCTGCAGGGACAGATCGATCTGATGCTTCAGCTGCGCGGCATCCAGGTAGTCGGCAACGTAGAAATAGGTGTAATCATGCTGTTCCGTTGCGTAGAATTCTTTATCCCGGCGTACCACATAGTGTTCGTCCCGCAGTAGGAAAAAAGCTGCTGCCGGAAAACTGCCGCCCTCCACGGAAACTTCCCGCTCAATATCATAGGAGTGGGAATACGCGTTAAGCAGCCGCTCCAGACGTTCCTGCATGGCCTGTTCCACAGTGGATCCCTCCTTTCTTCGGCGTAATCTGAACTTTCGCTATCATATATTATACATCCAAATTTTTATTTGTTAAGGGGGTAATAAGAAATTTATGAATAATTTATGAATTTAGCGAAGAAAATTGGCAGATTGTTCGTTTTTTCGGCAGAATAGCCAAAAAAATACAGGTAAGGTTTATCGCTTTTCCTTTGCGCAGCAGCGGCAAATTCTTCTCTCCCATTGCATATGCTCTACCATCTCAAGCCGGGAGGTGTTCCGTTGAAGTCACAGGAACCTGTATTGCTCTGTCTCTATTCCGAAGAAGAAAATGCTGCCGATATCATCCTGCGCTCGTTTGACATTTTCCTGAAAAAGGAGCTCCGGAATGCAGCAATGCAGCTATATTCCACGGTATAAACCGTATGATGAACGACTGCTTATTTCAGGAGGAATGCTGTGTATTTGGAGATAAGCAATCCCATGGATTACCATGCGGCGCTTTACATCAGATTATCAAAGGAGGATGAGAACGACGGCCCGTCAGAGAGCGTCAACAATCAGCAATCTCTGCTCAATGAGTTTGTACAGCAGCACCGTCTGAGTGCCTATGGCACCTATATCGACGACGGTTGGAGCGGAACAAATTTCGAGCGCCCAAATTTTCAGCGTATGATCGCCGACATAGAAGCCGGGAAGGTCAACATGGTCATTACCAAAGACCTGAGCCGCTTGGGCCGCGACTATATTCTCACAGGCCACTACATGGAGCGCTTTTTCCCGGAGCACCGGGTGCGTTATATTTCACTGCTGGATGGAATCGATACGGGGGTGGACTCCACTGCAAACGACATCACGCCTTTCCGCGCTATTATGAACGATATGTATGCCAAGGACATCTCCAAGAAGATTTCCAGCGTAAAGCATGACAAGCAGCGGAAGGGCCTGTTCATCGGCGGCAAGCCGGTTTATGGGTACAAAATGCACCCGACGGAAAAAAATCGGATTGTCGTTGACGAGGACGCGGCTTCTATTGTGCGGCGGATCTTTGGCATGGCCCTGGAGGGAATGAGCTGCCGGAAGATTGCTGCACGGCTTAACGAGGAAGGTATCCCCACGCCTGCCGTTTACTGTGGTTGGGACATGGGCAGGAAAGGCCCTTATGCCGGGTTATGGTCCAGCGAGCGTATATCCGATATGCTGCAAAACGAGACCTATATCGGCAACATGGTTCAAGGGCGCACCCGGAAGATCAATTACAAGTCCAAGAAGTGCGTCAGGCAGGACAGGCGGGACTGGATCGTCGTGGAAGGGACACATGAACCTATCATTGACAGGGAAGCCTTCAATAAGATCAGGGCTTTGCTTGACAGCCGCAGGCACACCCGAAGCCGGACCTACGACTTCCTGCTCAAGGGATTGATCTGTTGCCATGAGTGCGGCTATCCGCTGGCAGCTGTCAACCGAAAGACTGCCGCCGGGGAGGACCGGCTGTTCTTTGTCTGCCGCACCTACCAGCGTTTTACAAAGGCAGGGGTTTGCACCTGCCACTCTATCAAGGAACAGACGGTGACTCAGGCTGTTGTGGAGAAGGTGCGCGAGGTGTGCGGGCAGTATCTTCGGGCGGAGCGGCTCATGCCCGCTGCCGAGAGAGCGGTGGCTAAAGCCCTGGCGGAGACAGGCAATGAAAAGGAGATCGCCGCGCTGAAAGCCAGGATCGACAGCCTGACTGCACGTATGGACAAGGTTTACATGGATAAGCTTGGCGGCATCCTGGACGAAGCCGATTTCCGGCGTATCTACACCAGGGTCAAGGCTGACCGGGCCGCTCTTGAACAGCGCCTTGGCCAGATGGAGCGCCCGGATTACTCCCCGGCTGAACAGGCTGACCTGGCGAAGAAATTGGTCGAGCGGTTCCTTGAAACAGTATCCGGCAGCAGGGAGCTGCTGGTGAGTCTCATTGAAAGGGTAGAACTGACGGAGGACAAACAAATCATCATCAAATTCCGCTTCCGCCAATTGGAGGCGAATTCTTAGGGGCAATCGCTTACAATACACGCGGCGATATGTATCGCGCATCGAGAAAAAGGCGCTGGAGAAGCTGCGAGCGGCGTTTGAGGGGTAGGGCTCTGAAAAAACACGAAAACCCTTCTGCACGGTTATTTCCGGTGCAGAAGGGCTAATTTTTATTATGCGGTTTTATCCGGCGTACGGTGAGCGGATGAGGTCGGTGCGGGAATAGGGGATTATAAGCTCGCTGATACCCATAGCGTAGGCTGCTGTGTACTCGCCGTAAACCACATGAATGCCGTCGTTGGAGAAATAGAACGGGGTTTCAAGAGTTGAAGCGTCCTTGAATCTCTGCTCGTATGCACTGACACCGGAGGCGGCTGCGAAAGCATCTTCGGCGATGATGTACAAGCTGCCTTTGAGCATCTCGTTATAGAAGATGTCGGATACGTTTGACTCGTTTACCGCCAGAACGTCAGTGAGGCTCAAAATTTTTCCTGTATTCAGCTCGAAATTGACGCAATCCACTTCCGTGAACGGATGTACGGCCATACAGAAACAGTAATAGTCGGTGATGCGGAAGGAGATAACGCCGCGGCCCTCATAGGTTTTGGAGGCGGATAAACTATGCTCGTAGAAGCAGCCGTCATCGGGGGTAAGATTGATATTTCCATTTCGTTCCTCGTAAACTGCCGCGGGGCCGTTCTCGCCTTGTTCATCTTCGGTAAATTCACGCACTCTGCGGTCAAACTCGCTGTTTATCGCGGCGGAAAGTACGGAGCTGCCGGAGCAGACCGGACGTTCGAAGTAGTAAACGCCGTAAAGCCTGCTGTCGGGTGAGCGCCAGGTTTCGTCGACGGTCTTTTCTATCCGGCAGGCAAAGGAGCGCGCGTCATCGAGGCGCTTGACGGTTATTATGCTCTGCTCACGCGTGTATTCGTCCCTGGGCGCGAATTTGCCGCTTCCGACGCCGGACATGATGCCTATTGACTTGACCTGCCCAACCGCTTCAAGGGCCCATGAGCTTATGCTGCCGCTGTCGGAGAAATCAACCGTGCTGTCAGGCAGAGGATTGCCCATTACGGCAGCGAGACGGGCGAGTATTACAGCGGCCTGTTCGCGGGTGAGCTTTCCGGAGGGATCGAAAAGCCCTTTGTCCGCGTCAACGCCGTTTACAACTCCGAGAGATGCCATTTTCTGGACATTTACATCGTCTGTGTCGCTGAACTGGGTGCGCCCGGAAATTTCCTCACCGGCGGCGGATTCGTACATGGCGGCAGCCAGAGCGCAGAACTCGGCGCGGGTGATGGGCTGGGCGTAGGCGCTGCAAAGATAATCCGGCACAAGGCCCGCGCTGATTGCGGCGCTGACAGACTCAGCCGCCCAGCCGGAAGGGGTATCAGCCGCCATCGCAAAGCTTGTGAATACTCCGCTGAACGCCAACAGAACGGCGAGCACTGCGCAGGTAAGACGTTTTCTCATTTGTGTGGCCTCCTTTATGTTTATCGAAACAATTATAGGAAAATCGGGATCAAAATGTCAATGGGATGGCCGCTCAATTAAGAAATTTTTATGTTGCATAGACAAAACAGGCAAAATGTGATAATATCAAAATAATTGCTTTGTCAGCGAGGTGGACACCCTGAATTTTATCAATCCCAAGCTGCGCTTGAAATTCCGCGAGGCGCTCGGCGCGGTTGCGCCGATAATCGCTATTGTGCTGCTGCTGTGCTTTTCCGTCGCGCCTATATCGACCAGCGTGCTGCTGTGCTTTCTCATGGGTGCGGTGCTGGTAATACTTGGCATGATGTTCTTTACCCTCGGCGCCGAGATGTCCATGACGCCCATGGGCGAGAGGGTCGGCACCGCCATGACCAAAAGCAGAAGGCTTTGGATCATTGTGCTGCTGTCTTTCGTTTTGGGCTTTATAATCACTATTTCCGAGCCGGATTTGCAGGTGCTGGCCGGACAGGTGCCGTCAATCCCGAACAAGGTGCTTATATGCGCTGTCGCGGTGGGCGTGGGCATCTTTCTCGTGTTCGCGCTGCTGCGAATACTTTTCGGAGTGTCGCTGCGGACGATGCTGCTGGCTTTCTACGCCGTGGTGTTCATAATGGCGTGCTTTGTGCCGGCAGAGCTGCGCGCGCTGGCCTTTGACTCAGGCGGCGTGACGACGGGGCCGATGACCGTGCCGTTTATCATGTCGCTCGGCGTGGGCGTGTCCGCTATCAGAAGCGACAGGCAGGCGTCCAACGACAGCTTCGGCCTTGTGGCGCTGTGCTCGGTAGGGCCGATAATCTCGGTTATGGCGTTGAGCATACTCTACAGTCCGGAGGGCGGGAGCTACGAGCTGTCCGCGCTGCCGGAGGTGCGCGACTCCGTGGAGCTGTGCGCCGTGTTTCTCAGGCAGTTCCCGGCGTACATAAAAGAGATGGCGGGTTCGCTCCTGCCGATCGTCCTGTTTTTCGGGGCCTTTCAGCTTGTGTCGCTGAAGCTGTCAAGGAAAAAGCTCATAAAAATAGCGGTGGGCCTCGTTTACACCTATGTTGGGCTGGTGCTGTTTTTGACGGGGGCAAACGCGGGCTTTATGCCGGCGGGCAGCTATCTGGGAAATGTGCTGGCCGGGCAGAACGTGAGCTGGGTGATCGTGCCCATTGGCGCGATCATCGGCTATTTTATCGTCAAGGCCGAGCCGGCGGTGTATGTGCTCAACCGTCAGGTCGCGGAGCTGACCAGCGGCGCGATTTCCTCGCGTTCAATGGGAATTTGCCTGTCCGCGGGCGTTTCTGTTTCTATCGCGCTGGCTATGATAAGGGTGCTGACGGGGGTGCCGATACTTTATCTGGTGATCCCGGGCTACGCGGTTGCCTTGGGGCTGTCGTTTTTTGTGCCGGACATCTTTACGGCCATTGCTTTCGACTCCGGCGGCGTGGCCTCGGGACCTATGACGGCGACGTTTCTGCTGCCCTTTGCCCAGGGCGCGTGTATGGCGGTGGGCGGGAACCTTGTCTCGGACGCTTTCGGCGTGGTCGCCATGGTCGCGATGACGCCGCTTATAACAATTCAAATTATGGGGCTTATCTATCGCATCAAGGAGAGCCGCCGCGTTATTCCCGAGGCGCAGCTTGAGTTTGACGCGCTGGCTGACAACGCCATAATCGAGCTGTGACGGCGGGGAGGCGGTTTTTATGAGTCAACTGTACATGATGATAAGCATAACTGACCGGCGCAGAGTAAACAAATTCCTGAGCTTTTACGAAAAGCAGGGGCTTGAATGTGCGCTGATAACCGCCGGGAAGGGAACCGCGGCAAGCGAGATCCTGGACTTTTTCGGGCTTGAGGGTTCGGAAAAGGGCGTGCTGTTCCATGTGGTGACCGGCAGCGTCTGGAAAGACGTGAAGCGGCTGCTGCAAAGGGAAATGAAAATTGACGTGCCGGGCACCGGAGTTGTGTTTACAGTGGCGCTCAGCAGCGTGGGCGGGAAAAAGACGCTGGCCTGCCTCGCCGGCGGTATGGATTTCGTGAAGGGAGATGAATCCGTCTTGAAGGACACTAAATATGAGCTTTTGGTGGTTATAGCCAATCAGGGCTACTCGGACCTTATCATGGATGCGGCGAGAAGCGTCCACGCCGCCGGGGGCACGGTTGTGCACGCGCGCGGGACGGGCATGGAGAAGGCGGAGAAGTTCCTGGGGGTGAGCCTTGTGGCGGAAAAGGAAATCGTGCTTATTGTGGCGGAGACACCGCGGAAAAACGAGATGATGAGCGCCATTATGGAAAAGGCGGGAACAGCCACTCCGGCGCGCGCGATAGTGTTCTCCCTGCCTGTGACGGGCACGGCGGGAATGCGACTGCTGCGTGAAGAGACGGAGGAGGAATAGGACTCAAAGTATTATGAAGGGCGGCCTTGCAGGCCGCCCTTCATGACGTTAATCCTGTGAATCAGCGTTTTGAGCTTCAGGGAAGCCCTCAGCTTCATCGCTGGAATCGGAAAATGCTTTTACCAGCCATTTTATAACAGACACCAAAATAATGATCCACCCGGATATGATTCCGGCGAAACATGAATAACTCCCGAAAATAGATATGGGCATTGCGCCGGAGGAGAGGGATGTAAAAAAGAAAAATGCCCCGGAGACAATAAGAAAAATTGGCGCTAAAAGCTTTTGCATGGTTAAATTCCTCCCTTTAAAAAATCAATCCTCGTCGTTTTTACTGCTGAACCGTTCCAGCAGGCGGCGCACCGAGGGCGCGGCTATGCACACAAGGCCGGAGATTATCCCGGCAAAGCCGACTATTACTCCTACGGCGGCGTAGATATTTCCGAAGAGTATCAGGAAAATGCCGGAGCAGACGAGAAAGGTTGAAATCTGAAGCTTGGTCATTTTTTTATCTCCCATTACTTTGTACCATCCATTTTATAATGATGGCGTGGGAAAAATCAAGCCCTTTCCTTGTGACGGGAACATATTTTAGGAAAATTCGTCCAATTAAGACGAATAAATTGAAATTTTTGCGTTTTATGCTACAATATGATGCAAGATTTATACAATTCTGACGCAAAATTGCCCTTGGAACGGGGTGGTGTGCTATGGTAAAAATACTTATTGTTGAAGATGAAAAACCGATAAACGACCTTATTGAGATGAACCTTACTGAGGCGGGCTACGAGTGCGTGTGTGCCTATGACGGGATAACCGCCTGCGATATCCTGGAAAGGGAGGCATTTGACCTGGTGCTGCTGGACATTATGCTGCCGGGGGCCGACGGGTACGAGGTGCTTGAGTACATTAAGCCCATGGAGATCCCTGTCATTTTCCTGACAGCAAAGGGTACCACGGAGGACAAGGTCAAGGGCCTCAAGCTGGGCGCGGACGACTATCTGACAAAGCCGTTTGAGATCGTGGAGCTGCTCGCGCGCGTGGAGAGCATACTGCGCCGCGCGGGAAAGACCCAGACGGAGCTGGTCGTGGACGATATCACGATTGACACGCGCTCGAGAAGCGTGCGGCGCGGGAACCACGAGATCCAGCTCACCATGAAGGAGTATGAGCTGCTGCTGCTTTTCGCGCGCAACAAAAATATCGCGCTGTTCCGCGAGACGCTTTACGAGCGGGTGTGGGACTGCGACTACATGGGCGACTCGAGAACGGTTGACCTGCATGTCCAGCGCCTTCGCAAGAAGCTGCACTGGGAAAACAAGATAAAGGCCATTTACAAGGTAGGCTACAGGCTGGAGGTTTGACGACGGGCGTATGAGCAAAACGCTGAAAACTTTTTTCCTGACCGCGAGCGTCCTTTTCGCCGTGATCTGCATGGGCGAGTGCATCGCGCTGCGGCATTCCGGCGGCATAGGCTCAGGCTATGGGAGCTATCTGCTCTTCCTCATCCTCGCCGGGCTCGGCGGCGCGCTGGTGATAAGCGCGCATGTCTGGCTTGCCGCACAGCGGGAGAGCAGGGATTTCCGCCTGCAGAAGGTGCGCATTGCCGAGTTGGAGCGCTCAATGGAAAACCTCGAAAACGTCGCGGGGCGGCGCGAGGAATTCATCGCCAGCTTCGCCCACGAGCTGAAAACCCCGCTGACCGCCATAATCGGCTACGCGGATATGCTCCGCTCAAAGGATATGGCGCCGAAGGCGCGCTTCACAGCCGCGGGGTACATCTTTTCCGAGGGCAAGCGGCTTGAGGCGCTGTCGCTCAAGCTGATGGACATAATCGTCGCCGGAAAACAGGGCTTTGAAAAAAAGCGCTTTGAGGTCGGTTATTTTATACGAAGCATTGCCGCCGTGACCGTGCCGTCGCTGTCGAATAACGGCATGACGCTGGAAATGCGCTGGGAGCCGGGGATGATCGATATTGAGCCGGACCTTTTCAAGACGCTGGTGATAAACCTTGTCGACAACGCGCGCAAGGCAAGCCGCAAGGGCGACAAGGTGGAGCTGTTCGGCAAGGTAGAGGACGGCGGCTACGCGCTGTATGTGCGCGACCACGGCAGCGGAATGAAGAGGGAGGAGCTGCCGAAAATCACGGAGCCGTTTTATATGATCGACAAATCCCGCTCGCGCGCCCAGAACGGCGCGGGGCTTGGGCTCGCCCTGTGCCAGAGGATCGCGGAGCTGCACGGCACGCGGCTTGAATACGACAGCGAGCCGGGCAAGGGGACGACCGTGCGCATCCTTTTGAAGGGGGGAGCCGGAGTTGAATGACAGAATGAAGCTGATAATATACGGCGGTGTCACAGCCGCCGTGTTTGTCGTGTCCGCGCTTGTACCGCTGCTGTTTCGCGGCGGAGAGACTGCCGGGCCGGAGAGTACCGGCCTGAGCGCGGGAGACCGTGCGGGGATTTTTGCCGCATACTGGAACGGCGTGGGCGAGGGCTTTCAGGTGGGCCAGATCGGCGAGCCGAAGAATGATGAGCTGGAGCGCTGCTCGGCGAGAATGGACGAGATAAGCCTGATGTGTCTTGTGGACAGAAGCTCCGGGGATGTGAGATCCGAGGGCAGCGAGTATGTTTCAGTCAGCAGGGGAGAGGAGGAAATCCGACTGTGCCGGATGTGGCTCGAGGTGCAGGGCGACTGGCGAAGCTGGCTGGATGTGTGCTTTGATATGGATACCGGGGACGTGTATTATTTTTACCTGAGCGCCGACTGCCTGACCAACCCGGGAAAATATTTGACCCTGATACCAGACGGCATGGACGCCGACAGGATTGCCGCGCACCTGTCGCAGGAGAGGGGCTATGAGCTGCTGCACCTGAGCCGGGACGGCGCGGACGAGGCCGTGACCGCCATATACAACGCCGAGGGAAGCGCGGTGTGCATGAGCATCAGCTGTGTCTGCTACACGCCGGCGCTGATTGATGTAAAAATCTGCTGTGTATAATTAATAAAATTATTTAATTTTATTAATTAGGGAGGGGATAACACGGTGTCATTCTGGGCGTTTATGCTTATCATGACTTTGCTGATTCCGCTTACCTTGATTGGTTTTGGGAAATACTTCCTGGAAACAGCCTCGCAGAAAATCAATAGCGCCTTCGGGTACAGAACCAGCATGTCTATGAAAAATAGGGATACTTGGGAATTCGCTCACAAATACTGCGGCCGGATATGGTTTGTGTGCGGGATTGTTTTGCTGCCCGCGTCTTTTGTTTCAATGCTTTTTACTTTTGGCAGGGAAGCGGACACTGTTGGAATTTGGGGTGGTATCGTGTGTTTCGCGCAGCTTATTCCAGTGTTCTGCTCAATTTTTTTCGTCGAAAGAGCAATGAAAAAGACTTTTGATGCTGACGGGAACAGGCTTTATCCGGAAAAATGAGGCTCAAAGCGCCTCGATTTGAGCGCACAGCGCCTCGTTGAAGCGGCCTATGTGTATTCCGTCGACAAAGCGGTGGTTCAGCTCCATGGAAAGATGAAGGATTGTCCGTCCACCGTCGCTGTTATACTTGCCCCAGGCGAGGCGTGGGATGTTGTCGTCGGGGTCAAAGTCCCGCTCGTTGGTAAGGGCCGTGAGTTCGACCCAGGGCAGGCAGGAGAAATATATCAGATCCGACGTGTCCGCCTGGCTGAGAAGTGTTTTCTGCGCGCGGCTGCGCTCCCGCGCCGTGCGGCAGAAGTCCTGTATGCTGCCCTCGCAGGGCATGGTGACAATGTGAAAGCTCTCCGCTCCCAGGTGCAGGTCGGTGAAGCTGGGGCTGCGCCGGTCGAGCAGCACGGGTTCGCCGCCCTCCAAAGCACAGCGGAACGCCTCCACAGAGTTTATGGCGTTGGTGCTCAGGTAGATGAGCGAATAGTAAAATGACAGTCCCTGCTCCTTCGTGAAATCATAAAGCCGCGTCACGTCCAGCTTGAAGGTGACGCTGTAAAAGGGGTTGGATATGCCGGAAAAGAAGCCGAACAGCTCCTTCCGCGGCCATGTATCCGGATTGATTTTTTGTGCCATGTCCGCACCTCCGTTTTTTGTTTTATTATACCAGATTGGCGAGGCGGAGACAAGAAAAAGGGTGAAATACAGCTGCCGGGCACGGATTAATTTCCTAAATACTTGATATGGGCGGCGAAATGTGATATATTACTGAATTATGATTTGTAACATGCAGCTGATTTTGCGTGCCTGATGCACGGAGGTTTTTCAACATGACGCGAAACAGAACACAGGCGCTGCTTTTGTGCCTTTGCGTTGTGCTGCTCTATTGCGTAAGCGCCAGAATAGGACAGCACAGGGATTTTCTCGATCCTGACGCCGCCAGCAGCGCCGCGCCGGACGTGCCTGACGACGACTGGGTGATGCCGACCCCCACGCCGACTCCCACGCCGACCCCAACGCCCTTCTTTGACCCTGATTTGCCGGATATAACGATAGGCGAGTGGACGTACAAGCTCATCGACAACACACATGTCCTGTCGGATTCCTTCGTCCCGCCGGAGGTGGTGGAGACGTTTGACGGCCAGTACGTCGACAGCCGCATCAAGGAGCAGCTGGAGGAAATGCTAACCGCCGCGCAGGAGGCCGGCTTCGAGACGTTTGTTCGGACCGCCTACCGGACCAATGCCGCGCAGCGTACAATATTTTTCGGCCGCGCGAGCGTAATAGCCGAAAACCAGGGCGTTGAGTATGCCGAAGCGGAGATGATTGCGCGCAAATATGTGGCCTATCCGGGAACGAGCGAGCACCAGTACGGGATTTCCGCGGATATAATGGACAATGCCTCGACCGCGATGCTGGCCGACAATGTTGAGAATATGCCGTTGCTGGTGTGGCTGAAGGAGCACTGCGCCGAGTACGGCTTCATCCTGCGCTATCCAAAGGATAAGCAGGAGATAACGGGCTGGTATGAGCCGTGGCACTTCCGCTATGTCGGGAAGGAAGCGGCAAAATATATAATGGACAAGGGCATTTGCCTTGAGGAATTCATTGACAGATATTATTGACCGCCGGAAAAGGGCGGCGTGAATTGGTGGGGAAAAGTATGAACGGGAAAAAGCTTGCGTATATAGCGATGACAGTTGTGCTCATAATTGGCCTGGGGGTTATTATAGCGCTGCGCATAAGCGGGGAGAAAACGTATAACGCGCCGTCGCTTGCCGCGACGCCGGAGCCGGGACCGTCCGCGACGCCGGAAATCACGCCCGCTCCTACGCCGTCGCCGACTCCTTTTCCGGCACCGGAGCCGGCGCCCACGCCTGAGCCCACGCCGAATATCCCGGATATAGATATTGACAGCTGGGAGTATATCCTGGCCAACGCGGACAATCCCATAGGCGAATATGTGCCGGAGCTGACCTCCCTGGAGAACGGGCAGAAGTTCGACTCCCGCGCGGTGGACGCCCTGCAAAGCTTTATTGACGACACCCGCGCGCAGGGGCTGTCGGTGTACCTCAGCTCATCCTACCGCGGCTATGACGAGCAGCAGTATCTGTACAACCGCAAGGTTGCTCAGTACAACGGGGACACGGTTACGGCCGCAAAGATAGTGGCGCCTCCGGGCACAAGCGAGCACCAGACCGGGCTGTGCTGCGACATCACGGACCGCTATTACGAGTCCAAGGACAGCTCGCTTGAGAACACCGCCATGTACAAGTACATGTATGAGCACTGCGCCGAATACGGCTTTATCCTGCGTTATCCCAAGGATAAGGAGGACGTGACCGGCATTATCTATGAGCCGTGGCACTTCCGATATGTGGGAGAAGAGGCGGCGCAGTATATCATGGAAAACGGGCTTTGCTTCGAGGAATTTGTGGAGCTGTACAGGTAAGCGGGGCTTTTTTATCCGCCGGCGGGCCTCGCCGGCGGATTTTCCTGCATCTTCGGTAAAAAATGTCTTGATTTTGCATATGATTGGTGTTATACTACAGCATGTTGATTGTAGAGTAGTATGTGATGTATGGTCGAGTGGGCGCAACCCACTCTTTTTGTTGATTTAAAAATAATTGTAAGAAATTGGAAGTGGCATAAGAGAGCATGAATAAAATCGCACAGAAGGTATACGCTCTTGCGCAGCCTGTGGCGGAGCGTCAGGGGCTTGAGATATGGGACGTTGAGTATCTGCGCGAGGCGGGACAGTGGTTTCTGCGCGTGTACATTGACAGGGACGGCGGCGTCGGCATTGACGACTGTGAGCGCTTCAGCCGCGAGCTTGACCCGATACTCGATGAGGCCGACCCGATAAGCGAGAGCTACGTGTTCGAGGTCAGCTCCGCAGGGGCGGAGAGGGAGCTCAAGCGTCCGTCGGATTTTGAGCGCTTTATTGGCTCGACGGTGGAGGTAAAGCTCTACAGGAACGCGGACGGGCGCAAGGACTATATTGGCACGCTTGTCTCCTATGAGGACGGCTGCGTGACGATAGACTCCGCGGGCGGGCCGCTCCGCTTTGAAAAGGACAATGTCGCGCAGGTGAGACTGCGTATTATATGAAGATAAGCATTTGGAGGATTAAGTGATATGAACGCGGATTTTTTCAGTGCGGTTGAGGAGATAGAAAAAGAAAAAGGCATCCCAAGAGAGTATATGTTTGAAAAGGTCAACCAGGCGATGCTCGCGGCCTTCCGCAAGGATAACCCCGAAGCGGGGGAGAACGTGGTTGTGGACATGAATGAGGAGAAGAAGAGAATTGAAATGTACATCCTCATGAATGTTGTCGAGGAGGTTGAAAACCCCGCCATTGAGATGGACCTGGACACCGCGCGCAATTACAATAAGCGCGCAAAGGCGGGAACCGCGATAAAGATACCGGTGGAAACGAAAAAATTCGGGCGCATAGCTGCGCAGGCGGCAAAGCAGGTTATAATCCAGGGCATACGCGAGGCTGAGCGCGGCATCATCTATGAGGAGTTTACCTCCAAGGAGCATGAGATCCTCACAGGTGTGGTGTCCCGCATTGACCAGCACAGCGGCAGCATATCCATAAAAATAAGCTCGAACTCCGAGTTCACCGAGGCGGTACTGCTCCCCAACGAGCAGGTCAGGACCGAGGTGCTCAGCGAGGGCGACCGCATAAAGGTGTATGTTGTGGAGGTGCGCAACTCCACGCGCGGACCCCAGGTGCTCATCTCGCGCACTCACCCGGGACTTGTAAAGCGCCTGTTCGAGCTGGAGGTGCCGGAAATATTCGACGGCACGGTGGAGATAAAGTCCATAGCCCGGGAGGCCGGAAGCCGCACGAAGATGGCCGTCTGGTCGAACGATCCGAATGTTGACCCAATCGGCGCATGCGTCGGCCCCAAGGGCGGCCGCGTCGCCGCTATTGTAGACGAGCTCGGCGGCGAGAAGATCGATATTGTCAAGTACAGCGATATGATTGAGGAATACGTTGCCGCCGCGCTCGCCCCGGCAGAGGTCAGCTCGGTGACAAGGCTGGAGGACGGCAAGTCCTGCCGTGTGTTCGTGCCGGATTCCCAGCTCTCGCTGGCGATAGGCAAGGATGGGCAGAACGCCCGGCTTGCCGCGAAGCTGACCGGCTATAAGATAGACATTAAGCCGGAGAGCGAGGCAGTCTGAGGAAGGGGGCGGCCGGGTGCAGAAAAAAATTCCAATGCGGCAGTGCCTTGGCTGCCGCGAGATGAAACCGAAAAAAGAGCTGATAAGGGTGGTCAGGCAGCCGGACGGAGGCATTGTGCTTGATTTCAGGGGCAAGGCCCAGGGGCGCGGCGCTTATCTGTGTCCCGACGCGCAGTGCCTGAAAAAAGCGGTCCGCTCAAGGGCGCTGGAAAAAGCCTTTGACTGCGCGATACCCGAGGAAATCTACGCTCAGCTTAATGAGCAGATGGAGGCGGGGCAGTGAGCAGAGCGGTGAATTATCTGGGCATAGCCCGCAAGGCCGGCGCGCTTGTGACCGGCGAGGAAAACGCAGGCATTGAGATACGCGCCGGTCACGCGAAGCTTTTGGTGCTGGCCTCCGACGCGTCGGACAACGCCAGGGCGCGGGCACAGAACTTTTTGCGCGGCGGCAAGACGCCGTGGACGCTTCTCCCGCTGACGAAGCAGGAGATATCGGACGCAACCGGCAGAAACGGGTGCAGTATGGCGGTTTTTACGGACATCGGCCTGGCGTGCAGCTTTGCCGAGGCCGTTTATGCCGAGTACGGCGAGCAGTACGGAGAGCTTGCCGCCGAGCTGAGGCGGCGCAATGACGCCGCGGCGCAGCGCCGAAAAGAGAAACTGGCCCACCAGCGCAACAGGAAGCAGGGAAAGAGGAGGAGCAACGTATGAGCAGCTTTGACAAATACAGGATCCACGAGGTGGCAAAGGACTTGGGCACGACCTCGAAGGTCATAAGCGAAATACTCACCGAGTATGCGACCGCGCCGAAAAACCACATGCAGGTTCTTGAGACGCCCGAGCTGGATCTGATTTTCGAGTATATGACCCAGCACAACCAGATCGAGAGCCTGGCCGAGGTGTATGCCGAGCCTCCCAAGCCGCAGCCTAAGCCAGTGGAGAAGGCGGAGAAGGCTGTCCATGGTAAGGACGCAAAGCCGGTACAGAACGCGGCAAAGGCCGCCGCTCCCGCTCCCGCTCCTGCTCCCGCGCCGAAGGAAAAGGAGAAGGAGCAGAAAAACCGCGCTCCGAAGGTCATTCCGGAAAAGCGCGTTATCGACACCCGCGGCTCCGGAGCGGCAGCAAACCTGTCCAAGTACGACGAGAAGTTTGAAAACCTCGCCGGCGAGAAGGCCAACCGCCAGCGCGGCGGCAAGGAGAAGTTCACAAACAAGTCCAAGCAGCGCGGCTCTCAGGCGGCATCGGCAAAGCGCCGCCAGGAGGAGCGCGACAAGATGCAGAAGCTCCAGCTTGAGATTGCCAAGAAGCAGCAGCTCAAGGTCTCCATCCCGGACGAGATATCCGTGGGCGAGCTGGCCTCGCGCATGAAAAAAACGGCTGCCGAGGTTATAAAGCAGCTTATTAAAGCTGGCGTTTTTGCTTCCATTTCGGATGTTATTGACTACGATACCGCCGCGCTCGTGGCAATGGAAATGGGCTGCAAGGTGGAAAAAGAGGTTGTTGTCTCCGTTGAGGAGCTGCTTATCGACGACCATGAGGACGCGGCCGACGAGCTGCTGCCCAGGGCTCCCGTCGTGGTGGTCATGGGCCACGTTGACCACGGCAAGACCTCGCTGCTGGACTACATCCGCCACGCGAACGTGGCTTCCGGCGAGGCCGGCGGCATAACTCAGCACATCGGCGCTTATACCGTGGACATAAACGGCAGTCCCATTACCTTCCTTGACACCCCGGGCCACGAGGCCTTTACCTCCATGCGTGCCCGCGGCGCGATGGTTACGGATATCGCAATTCTTGTGGTCGCTGCCGACGACGGTATCATGCCTCAGACGGTGGAGTCGATAAACCACGCCAAGGCTGCGGGAATACCGTTGGTTGTGGCTATTAACAAGATGGACGTTGTGGGAGCCAACCCCGACCGAATAAAGCAGCAGCTCACCGAGTACGATATCGTGCCCGAGGAGTGGGGCGGCGACACCATTATCTGCCCCATATCCGCCAAGACCGGCATGGGCATAGACGAGCTGCTTGAAAACCTTGTTGTCCTCGCGGAGGTCCAGGAGCTCAAGGCCAACCCCAACAGGGCCGCAAAGGGCACGGTTATCGAGGCGCGCCTGGACAAGGGCCGCGGCCCGATAATGACCGTGCTGGTGCAAAACGGCACTTTGCACACCGGCGAAATAATCATTGCCGGTACCGCCGTGGGCCATGTCCGCGTGATGACCAACGACAAGGGCAGGCGCGTCGACAAGGCGGGGCCCTCCGTGCCTGTGGAAATCTCCGGCATGAGCGAGGTGCCCAACGCGGGCGATGTGTTCAACGCCGTCAAGGACGAGCGCATGGCAAGGGAGCTTGTCGCCCAGCGCAAGGAGCAGCTTAAGAACCAGACCCTGGGCGGCAACCGCAAGGTCAGCCTTGAGGATCTGTTCAGCCAGATAAAGCAGGGCGAGCTCAAGGACTTCAACATCATCATCAAGGCGGATGTCCAGGGCTCGGCTGAGGCGGTCAAGGCCTCGCTGCTCAAGCTCAGCAATGACGAGGTCCGCGTGAAGGTTATTCACAGCGGAGTCGGCGCCATAAGCGAGTCGGATATCATGCTCGCGGCGACCTCGGGCGCCATTGTGGTCGGCTTCAACGTCCGTCCCGACAACGCCGCCCGTGACAGCGCGGCGCGCTCGAACGTGGACGTGCGCCTGTACCATGTTATCTACGACTGCATCAATGAAATTGAGTCCGCGATGAAGGGTATGCTCGCGCCGAAGTATCAGGAGTCCGTCATAGGCCACGCCGAGGTGCGCGAGACGTACAAGGTTTCCAAGGTGGGTACAGTCTGCGGCTGTTACGCCACCGACGGCAAGATCCAGCGCGGCTGCCATGTGCGAGTGCTGCGCGACAATATCGTCATTCACGAGGGCGAGCTTGCGTCCCTGCGCCGCTTTAAGGACGATGTCAAGGAGGTCGCCTCCGGCTACGAGTGCGGTATGCAGATCGAGAAATTCAACGACATCAAGGTCGGTGACATTATTGAGTGCTTCGTGATGGAACAGATTCAGGTGTGAGATACTGCACATAATAAGAGGGCGGCCTTTGGGCCGCCCTTGTGATATCAGATGCTTTCGACAGGAGAAAATTATGTCAACTAACAAGATCAACAGGATAAACGACGATATACAGTTCGCGCTGGCAAATCTGCTGCGCCAGATTAAGGACCCGCGCGTTAACCAGGGCTCGCTGATAAGCATAACCCGCGTGGAAACAACGGGGGATCTGCGTTACAGCAAGATTTATCTCAGCGTGCTGGGCGAGCTCAACGAGAAGGATTTTAAAAAGGGGCTCAAGTCGGCCTCGCCCTGGCTCAGGCGCGAGCTTGGCAGCGCGCTGAACCTGCGTTACACGCCGGAGCTTGTGTTCGAGCTGGACAAGTCCATTGAGCATGGCGCGCATATCAGCAAAATGATTTCTGAGCTTGATATTCCTGAGGAGGAACGCTATGACGGTGAATGAGTGTGCCCGCCTGCTGCGGGAAAACGATGATTTCCTGCTGCTGACCCACACGCGCCCGGACGGGGACACGCTGTGCTCCGCCGCGGCGCTGTGCAGCGCGCTGCGCCGGATGGGGAAGCGGGCGCGGATGTTCAATAACCCCGAGATAACGGAAAACTACCTGCCGCTTGTGGAGGAGTTTCTCGGCGAGGGGCCCCGGGGCGGGGAGTATGTGGTCGGCATTGACCTTGCAAGCGAGAACATGTTCCCCGCAGGCTTTGCCGGGAGCACGGCGCTGTCCATTGACCACCACGCCAGCAACAGCGGCTACGCCGCGCACACGCTGCTTGATGCGGATATGGCTGCCTGCGGCGAGATTATAATGAGCCTTATCCGCGAGCTTTGCGGGGAGCTTACGCTGCGCGAGGCGGAGCTGCTGTACGTCGCAATAGCCACGGACTGCGGCTGCTTCTGCTTTGCCAACACCACTGCCCGCACGCTTACGGATGCGGCTGAGCTTCTGGAGCTGGGTGTGAACAATGGCGAGCTGAACAAGACCTTTTTCCGGAGCTTCTCCCGCGCGCGCATTGCCCTTGAGGGCATGATTTACAGCTCGCTGAAATCCTGCTGCGGCGGCGCGATAAACGTGGTGGTCATTACCCGGGAAATGATGCGCCGGTCCGGAGCCACGGAGAACGACCTCGATGACCTGGCCTCCCTGCCGGGGAAAATTCGCGGCAACATAGTCGGCATAACCGTGCGCGAGCTGGCCGACGGGCGCTCCAAGGCCTCGGTGCGCACAAGCCGCCAGGTAGACGCCTCGGCCTTATGCGCCCGCTTCGGCGGCGGAGGGCATTTCATGGCGGCGGGCTGCACGGCGGAGATGGAGCCTTACGAGCTGGCGGACAGGCTTGCGGAAGCGGCAAAAACGTATCTGGAATGAACGGAATACTGCTTATAGACAAGCCTGAGGGCTGGACGAGCCACGACGTAGTGGCGAAGCTGCGCGGCGTTCTGCATGAGCGTCGGGCGGGGCACAGCGGGACGCTCGACCCCATGGCGACGGGGCTGCTGGTGCTGTTTTTCGGCAGGGCGACGCGCGCTGTGGAGTTTGCCGGGAACGATGTGAAGGAATACCGCGCGGGCATCCGCTTCGGCGTCACGACGGATACTCAGGATATAACCGGGCGCGTGCTCTCCAAGGCAGACGCGGACTTTACCGCGGAGCAGCTTGACAAGGCTTTGCAGCGCTTTCGCGGAGATATTTTACAGCTGCCGCCCATGTACTCGGCGATAAAGGTCGGAGGGAAAAAGCTCTATGAAATAGCCCGCCGGGGCGGCGAGGTGGAGCGAAAACCGCGCGAGGTTCATATTTTCTCCCTTGAGCGCGAGAGCGGCGCGGACGGGGAGATATTCCTTAACGTGCGATGCAGCAAGGGCACATATATCCGCACTCTCTGCCACGATATCGGGCAGGCGCTCGGCTGCGGGGCATGCATGTCGTCCCTGCGCAGGACGCGTGCCGGGGCCTTTGACGTGGCGCAGGCGTACAGCATAGAGCAGGTGCAGCGCGCGGCAGACAGTGGAGGGGTGGAGAGCCTGCTGCTGCCTGTGGACACGCTCTTTTCCAGCTGCGGGAGCTTTGAGCTATCGGACAAGCAGGAAAAATGCCTGCGCAACGGCGGAACCTTCACTTGCAGCATGGCCGAGGGCAGGTACAGGGCGTATTCGAGCTCCGGTGAGTTCATTGCACTGGCTGAGGTGCACAGCGGGGAAATGCGCACAATTAAAAGCTTTTTTGAGGTATAGAACATGAATCAGAGAAAAACCGTCATCGCCCTCGGATTTTTTGACGGAATTCACACCGGACACGGCGCGCTGTTTAAAAAAACGCGGGAGTGCGCGGCGGAAAAGGGCGCGGAGCCGGCGGTGCTGACCTTTGACAACCACCCTGATTATTTTGTGAAGCATGAGCGCGTGGAGCTTATCAGCAGCGCCACGGACAGGATGTATATTATCCGGCGATTTTTCGGGATAGAGAACGTGTTTTTTCTCCACTTCAACGCTGTCACTATGCGTATGCCCTGGAGGGACTTTATCGAGCGCATTATTGACATATACGGCGCGGTGCATTTTGTTGTGGGGCATGACTTCTGCTTCGGCTACAAGGGGGAGGGGACTGCTGAAATTCTTCGGCAGTACTGTCTTGAAAACAGCCTTAGCTGCGACATTATCCCGCCGGTCACGAGGGAGGGGATAGTGGTCAGCTCGACCTATATCCGCTCGCTGCTGCTCGATGGAAATATGGAACGGGCCAACGCTTTTTTGGGGCACCCGTATCTGATAACGGACATCATCCGCACCGGCTTTCGCATTGGTCGCACGATTGAGGCGCCGACGATAAATATGCTGCTGGGGGAGAGCGTGCTTGTTCCGAAGCACGGGGTATACGCCACGAAGGTTGTGATCGGCGGAGCGGCCCGCATGGCTGTGACAAACATCGGTATGCGCCCGACCTTCAACGGGGACCGCGTGACGGTGGAGACTAATATTCTTGATTTTGACGGCGACCTGTACGGGCAAAGCGCCTGCGTGGAGTTTTACAGCTTTATCAGGCCCGAGCGCCGCTTTGACTCTGTGGAGGATCTGCAAGCGCAGATAAGGCGCGACGCGGACAGGGCAAGGGAGATTCTGGCGTAACAGCTGGTATCTTCCTTGAGCGCAATTGATAAAATTAATTAATTTTATCAATTGCGACAGATGGAATTAAATTATTTTTCTTTATCGAAGCTCATGGGATTCATCCCATGAGCCTTTATTTTGCCAAAAATGAAAGCTCATTGTGTGCCTCCTACTTCCTTCGACTGCTTTTTTACCTTTCATATCCTACAATTAACAGCAGTAAAAAACACGGAGGCGCAAGTATGCAAATATATACCTCTTATTCCGAGGGACGCCTGACGCTTTTCGTTCAGGGGGAGCTGGACCACCACGAGGCCAAAAACGCGATGAATACAATTGAAAAGCTGCTTGTCGAGTACATGCCAAGGGAATGCGTGCTGGAACTGTCTGAGCTCAGCTTCATGGACAGCTCGGGCATTGCGCTGATTGTAAGGGTTTTCCGGCGGCTCAGGGAAATGGGCGGGCACGCATGGATCGAAAACGCGTCGGGACAGCCGCTGAAGGTGATTGACGCGGCAAATATCGAGAGGATCATGAAAATGTCGGTGACTAAGGAGTAGATAAAATGAAGAATGACAACTACATAAAAATCGAATTTCCCAGCAGGAGCAGCAATGAGAGCTTTGCCCGCTCCGCCGTGTCGGCCTTTGCCGCGCAGCTTGACCCTACGCTGGACGAGCTCGGCGACATCAAAACCGCCGTCAGCGAGGCGGTGACCAACGCCATTGTCCACGC
>JAMPGF010000019.1 GCA_023664105.1 Butyricicoccus sp.
CTCCGCCTCGGCCGCTTCCTCAAAGCCGGTGGCGATCACGGTCACGCGGATCTGGTCGTCCATGGTGTCGTCAAAGGTGGCGCCGAAGATGATGTTCGCGTCCGGGTGCGCGGCCTGCTGAACCATGCTCGCGGCGGCCTCAACGTCCTCAAGGCCCATGTCGGCCGAGCCGGTGATATTTATCAGCACGCCGTGCGCACCGTTTATCGAGGTCTCCATAAGCGGGCTGGCGACAGCCGCGCGGGCAGCCTCCTCCGCCTTGCCCTTGCCCACGGCGGTTCCCACGCCCATGTGGGCGTAGCCCGCGTCCTTCATCACGCATGTCACGTCGGCAAAGTCGAGATTTATAAAGCCCGTGCTCTTGATAAGGTCGGAAATCGACACCACGGCCTGGCGGAGCACGTCGTCGGCGATCTCAAAGGCGTTGGCCAGCGTGACCTTCTGGTCGGTGGCGTATTTCAGGCGGTCGTTGGGGATTATCAACAGGCTGTCCACCTTGCCGAGCATCTCCTCCACGCCGCGGCGGGCCTGGTCCATTCTTCTTTTGCCCTCAAAGCTGAAGGGCTTGGTCACCACGCCGACGGTCAGTACGCCGGACTCCTTGGCGATGTCCGCGACCGTGGGTGCCGCGCCGGTGCCGGTGCCGCCGCCCATGCCGGCGGTAATGAACACCATGTCCGCGTCCTCAAGGCTCTTGGCGATGTTGTTGCGGCTCTCCTCCGCGGAGCGCTTGCCGATGTCGGGGTCGGAGCCCGCGCCCTGGCCGTGGGTGAGCTTCTCGCCGATCTGGATCTTCTGGTCGGCGTTCGAGATTGCCAGAGCCTGCTTGTCCGTATTTACTGCTATAAATTCAACTCCCTTGGTCCCGGAGCTGACCATTCTGTTGACAACGTTATTGCCGGCGCCGCCGACTCCAACTACCTTTATCGTCACGACATTTTCCGGCCCGGTCTCAGGATAAACTGCCATATTATTAGCCTCCCCACGCATATTTTATCGGTACGGAGTATATTTTTCTCCGTTTTATATCCATTATTTCACTTTATTCTAATACGAAATTGCTTTTAGGTCAACACTTTTTCGCGTATTACCTAAATATTGCCACAAAAAATGTATATTATCACATCAATCGTAGGTCAAATGCGCGCGCTTGTCTATGGACAGATCCAGCGTTCCGCTGTCGCCGGGCTCCAGCTTTTCCACGGCGCTGAGCAGCAGCTGGAACTTATAATCCAGGTCGTCGCTGCCGCCGAGCTTGACGCGGAAGCGCCCCAGATAGTCAAAGCTGGGGCTTGACACGCCGGAAATGTCGATCTCCGTCACATCCGGCGTCATGCCCAGGGCGACGATACGCTTCAATATCGCCTCGAGGTACGTCACCTTCGCCCGCTCCGCCTCGCCGGGGGCAATGATATCGCCCTCGGCGGGGGCAATGGGCGTCAGGCCAGTAACCTTTATGAGATTCACCGAGTCCTCCGAGCTGACGCGGGAGAGCAGCTTGCAGCCGCGGTCAATGGCCCACCATCCGTCATCCGCCTCGACGCAGGCAATGGCGGCGCTCTCGCTGACCTCGATGACCACTTTATTCGGCAGCCTGGGATTGGTCGAGGCCAGCTCGATGTACGGCAGCTTGCTGTAAATCCGCGCCGTTGCCGCCGAGCGGTTGAAGAAAAAGAGGTTGTCGCCCTCCTCGATGCCGCTGGCCTCGATGATATCCTCCGCGCTGTAAAGCAGGTTCCCGCTGACCTCGATGCTGGACACGCGGAAAAACACGCTCATGCCAAACACCAGCGCGGCGCAAATCAGGATAAATGACACAGGCGCGTAAAGCGCGCTGCGCCTTCTCTTGTTCTTCTGTGCTTCAGTCAATGTAAACGCTCTCTTTCGTATCTGTACATTTCAGGCTTTCAGTTCGATATCCGCGCCAAGGCTCCGCAGCGCGGTGTCCAGCCCGTCGTAGCCGCGCAGGATGTGCCCCTGGTCGTAGACGTTTGTCTCTCCCTGGGCGCTCAGCCCGGCAATGACCATGGCGGCGCCGCCGCGCAGATCCGTCGCCGTCACCGGCGCGCCGCTGAGCCTCTCCACCCCCGTGACCATGGCCACGCGGGATTCGGTGCGTATGTCCGCGCCCAAGCGGCGCAGTTCGTCGACGTGGCGGTAGCGGTTTTCAAAGATGTTCTCCACGAAAACCGAGGTGCCCTCCGCCCGCAGGCAGGCCGCCATAAGCAGGGCCTGCACGTCCGTGGGGAAGCCGGGGTAGGGCTTCGTTATCACGGGCCGTGGCGCCTTGAGCGCGCCGAGGCTTCGGATGCGCACGGCATCCTTTTCGGTTATTATACCACAGCCCATGTCCCGAAGGGAAGAGATAATTGTGCTCACATGCTCCGGATACGCCCCGCGCACACATACGTCGCCCCCTGCCGCCGCGGCGGCGCACAGGTACGTCGCCGCCACGATGCGGTCGGGCATAACGCGGTAGCCCACGTCGCGCGGCAGGTCGGGCAGCTTAAAACCCTCCACCGTCACGCAGGGCGTGCCCGCGCCGGAAACGCGCGCGCCGGCGGCATTAAGAAAACCCTGCAAGTCGGCGATTTCCGGCTCGCGCGCGGCGTTGGTTATCACGGTCACGCCGTCGGCGGCGCAGGCGGCAAGCATGATGTTCTCTGTGGCGCCCACGCTGGGGAAGTCGAGGTTGATGTGCCCGCCCCGCAGCCGCGCGGCGCGGCAGCAGACCTCGCCGCCGTCCTCGATTATCTCCGCGCCCAGCTCGGCCAGGGCCTTCAGGTGCAGGTCGATCGGCCTGCTTCCCAGCTCGCAGCCGCCGGGGGTGGAGAGCCTCACCTCGCCGAAGCGGGCGAGTATCGCGCCCAGGAACATCACGGACGAGCGCATTTTCATCATCAGCTCGTGGGGTATATGTATTTTGTCCGCGCCGGAGGAGTCGATAACGATGCTCTCTCCCTCGCGCGCGGCGGTGCAGCCCAGGTGGCGCAAGATCTCAATAGAGGCGTCCACGTCCAGCAGGCGCGGGCAGTTTTCAAGCCGCGTGCGCCCGCGGCACAGGAGACTTGCCGCCATTATCGGCAGCACGGCGTTTTTCGCCCCCTGCACGTTTACCGCGCCCTCAAGCGCGTTTCCGCCGCGCACTGTCCATACCGACATAAAATCATCCTCCGCATAGCTTCATTTACGTCATACTATGCGGTCTGTATGATTTTTGCGCACACGTGCGCGGCAAAAAGGCGTCAGGGCTGCTTTACGTAATCGAGAATCAAACTTGCAATTTTTTCCGTCGCGCCGCGCTCGCCCGCGGCGGACATGCTCTTTGACATGCGCTCAAGCGCCGCCTCGTCGCCCAGCAGGCGGCAGAGCTCGCCGTAAAGGCTCTGCGGGGTAAATTCCCCCTCCAGCAGCACCTCCGCCGCGCCGCATTTTTCCAGCACGCGCGCGTTTTTCTCCTGATGGTTCCCCGTCACGTTCGGCGACGGGACGAGTATCGCGGGCTTTCCCAGCGCGGTCAGCTCGCCGAGGGTGGAGGCCCCGCTGCGGCAGATTATCAGGTCCGCCGCGGCCATGACCGTGGGCATGTCGTAGATGTACTCGCGCACGTCCATGCCGTGCTTTTCCCAGCCGGGGCACTCCGCGTCAAGGCGTTTTTTCATCTTCGAGTAGCCGTGCTTTCCAGCGGAGTGCATGAGGGAAAAATCCGCCCTTCCGGCGGCAAGCTCAATGAGCTCGGTCATAACATCGTTCATGCGGTCCGCGCCGAGGCTTCCCCAGACAGAGAGCACCAGCGGCCTTCCCCGCTCAAGCCCCAGGCGGCGGCGCGCCTCGGCCTTATCCATTTCCCCGAACTGCGTGCGCACCGGCGTGCCGGTGAAAACGGCCTTCGTGCCGGGCTTGTAGTTCTCCCCCGCTCCGTCAAAGCCCGTCATCACGCAGTCCACCACGCCCGCGAGCATTTTCGTTGTCAGCCCCGGCACGGCGTTGGACTCATGCACCAGCGTCGGCACGCCCATGGAGTGCGCCGCTCGCAGAACCGGGTAGCAGACATAGCCTCCCGTGCCAACGGCCACGTCGGGGCGGAAGCTCCCGATTATTTTCCTCGCCTGAGTCGTCGAGGCAAAGACGTTTTTCACGGTTTTTATGTTGTGTATCACCGCCTTCGGCTTAAAGCTGCGCTGGAGGTTTGTTATGGTCACCGTCTCGATATCGTAGCCCTCGCGCGGGACCAGCTCGGTCTCCATCATGCCGCGCGCGCCCACGAAGAGGATGCCGCAATCCGGCATAAGCTCCCGCAGGCGCCCGGCGATGCCGAGGGCGGGGTTGATGTGCCCCGCGGTGCCGCCGCAGGTAAACAGAAAATTCATGTGCCCTCCCCCGTTTGAGGCCGCGGAGCGGCGCGTTTTTCGCGTATGATCTTCTTCTCGGGTATGTCGCGGGATATCGACAGGACTATGCCCATCTCCGCAAGCTGCAACAGCAGCGCCGTGCCGCCGTAGCTGAAAAACGGCAGCGATATGCCCGTGCAGGGCACGAGATTTGTCACGACCGCGACGTTGAGTATAACCTGAATCGCCAGCAGGCTTGTTATGCCGATGCACACAAGGAAGCTGTATCGGTCGCGGCAATGTATCGCCAGCCAGTAGCCGCGGATGACCAGCAGCGCGAACAGCAGCAGAATAAGCGTAGCCCCGATGAAGCCCAGCTCCTCGCACACTATCGAGAAAATAAAGTCGTTGTGCTCCTCGGGCAGGTAGAGGTACTTCTCCCGGCTCTGCCCCAGGCCGAGGCCGCTCAGGCCGCCGGAGCCGATTGAGTAGAGCGACTGCACGATCTGAAAGCCCGTGTCGGACATGTCGGCAAAGGGGTCGAGCCAAGCGGAAATGCGCTCCGAGGAATAGGCCAGCACCTTTATCGCCACAAAGCCCCCCGCCGCCACGGCCCCGCCGCCGAGGACGAACCAGATAAGCCGCGTGCCGCCGACGAACATCATGATCGCCGTTATGCCGATTATGATAACCGAGGCCGACAGGTGCGGCTCGAGCACCAGCAGTCCCACGACCAGAACCGCAACGATGGCAAATGGCAGCACACCATAGCGGAAGGTTTTCATCCGGCCTTTGAAGCGGCAGATAAGCTGAGCCTCAAAGAGTATCACGCCAATTTTGGCGATCTCCGAGGGCTGGAAGGTGATGCCGCCGATGGTAAACCAGCGCCGCGCGCCGTTGGCCCGCGTGCCGCCCACCAGTACCAGCAGCAGAAGCGCCAGCGAGGCGAGCAGTATCACGGGGGCAAAGTGCCGGTAAAAGCCGATGGGAAAACGCGAGGCGAGGTACATCGCCGCCACGCCGATGAGCGCGAAGGTCAGCTGCCGCGTGAAATAATACGTCGCGTTGCCGTCGGCGTAGTAGGCGCGGGCGAAGCTCGCCGAGAGCACCATCACCACGCCTACGGTCAGCAGCAGCAGCGTTATCAGCAAAAACGGAATGTCCAGGCTCCCGCGCCCAATGCCCGAGTCCCCGCTGTAGTCGTCCAGCTTCGCTCCGCCGTAATCCACCGCCGCTCACCTCCAAAAAAGTCAAAATAATTGCATTTTAATACCTGAAATAAATCCCCGCGAACGAAATAACCGCGAACACGGCGCTAACGCCGGTAAACAGGGCGAAAAGCTCCCGCTCCTTCCACTTCTTGCCCGTCCAGCCGCCCATTTCAAGATGGTGGTGGAACGGGGCCATTTTGAATACGCGCTTGCCGTGGCTGAGCTTGAAGTAGGTAACCTGAATTATATCCGAAAGTGTTTCAATGATGTAAACTATGCCCAGGGTAATGAGTATCAGCGGCATGTCGTAGGCAAAGGCCGTGGCAACCACCGCGCCGCCCAGGAAAAGGCTGCCCGTGTCGCCCATGAACACCTTAGCGGGATTGTAGTTGTAGACCAAAAAGCCCATCAGCCCCCCGGTCAGCGCCGCGGAGAGGATACCCAGGCCCAGAAAGCGCTCGCCCCAGTAAAAGCACAGCGCGGCATAGAACACGAACACCGGCAGCGAGGCGCCGCTGGCAAGTCCGTCCACCCCGTCGGTGATGTTCACGGCGTTGACCGTGCCGACTATCACAAAAGCCGCAAAAACAACGTAGGCCGCCTCATTCAAAGGGAAGACGATGTTGAAAAAGGGTACGTAGACATCGATGCAGTTTGCCTTCTCCGACGACACAGCCAGCAGGCCGAAGCGGCGCAGCAGGAAAATAAACGCTATCGCCACGACCAGCTGCAAAAGAAACTTCTGCTTCGCCGTCAGGCCCAGGTTCTGCTTCTTTTTCAGCTTTTCGTAGTCGTCCAGAAAGCCGATCGCGCCGTAGATAAACGCGAAGATGAGCACAAAGATGTGGCTGTAGTCGCCGTCGAGCATGGGCGCGAAACCCACGGTCAGGCACACGGCCGTCGCCGCGGCAATGAACATCAGCCCGCCCATAGTGGGCGTGCCGGACTTGCTGTTGTGCCAGGTGGGGCCGTCCTGCCGTATCATTTGTCCCGCCTTTATCCGGCGCAGGAAGGGCACCATCCACGCCCCCACGCCCGTGGCGACGAGAAAGCCCAGCACCAGCGCCGTAATAAGCCTGATTGTCATTTGTTCTTCCTTCTTTCCAAAATTTCCGCGACTATCTCGCGCTCATCCATATGGTGCTTGACGTGGTTTATCTCCTGATAGGTCTCGTGCCCCTTGCCGGCGAGGACGATCACGTCGCCGCTCTGGTGGTTCTCAATAGCCCATTCTATGGCCTTGACCCTGTCGGAAATTACCTTATAGCGGCTTTTCTCCGCGTGGATCCCTTCGACGATGTCCGCGATTATGGCATCGGGGTCCTCGGTGCGCGGGTTGTCGGAGGTTATTATGGCAAGGTCGGACTCCCGCACGCCAATTTCTCCCATGATCGGGCGCTTTTTCCTGTCCCTGTCGCCGCCGCAGCCGAACAGGGCGACCACCCTGCCGCTTGAGGTCTCGCGTACCGCGCGCAGGATATTCTCCAGCGCGTCGGGCGTGTGGGCGTAGTCGATGAGCACAGTGTAGTCCCCGTCCGTGGGCACGCTCTCCGCCCGGCCCTTGACGCCCCTCGCCGAGGCCAGGGCATCCGCGCACTCGCCCAGCGTCAGCCCCAGCGCCATGCAGCCGGAAATGACGCCCAGCGCGTTGTAAACCGAAAAGCGCCCCGGAATTGCAAGGTTGACGCTCACTGCCTCCCCCCGCGCCACAGCAAGAAAGCTAACCCGGTCTGGCCGGAGGCTTATATCCTTGGCGGCGAGGCCGGCATCATTGCCAGCCGCCGAGAAGGCGGTCACCGGGCAGCGCGCCGCGTTTTTCATGTATGCGAAATACTCGTCGTCACAGTTGAGCGAGGCGCGGCGGCACTGGCTGAAAAGCCGCGCCTTCGCCTCGGCGTACTGCTCCATGCCGCCGTGGAAGTCGAGGTGGTCCTGGGTCAGGTTTGTAAAAATCCCCAGCTCGTACTCTATTCCCGCCACGCGGCTGAGCGCCAGCGCGTGGGACGACACCTCCATCACCACGTATTCGCACCCGGCGTCCGCCATCTCGCGCAGGAGCTTTTGCAGCTCGAAGCTCTCCGGCGTGGTGCGCTCGGAGGGGAGAAGCTCATCACCGATCATATTGCCCGTAGTGCCGATGAGCCCCACCTTCGCGCCGCGGCAGTGCTCGAAAACGTGCTTTATCAGCAGGGTCGAGGTGGTCTTGCCGTTGGTGCCGGTCACGCCTATCATAGTCATCTCCCCCGCCGGGTCGCCGAAGAAGTTCTTCGAGGCGATGGCAAGCGCGTACCTCGTGTCGGCCACGCGCACATAGTCCCCACGCTCTGGCGCGGTCTGGCAAAGCACCGCCGCCGCGCCCTTTTCCATCGCCATGGGTATATAGTCGTGCCCGTCGCTCTCAAAGCCCACGACGGCAGCGAACAGGTCTCCGGGCCGGGTGTGCCGCGAGTCGTAGCTTATCCCGCCGATTTCCGCGTCCATGTCTGCGGCGGACTCCAGAATTTCTATTCCCGAAAGCATTTCTCTTAATTTCATAACAAGACCCCCCTTCCGTAATTTCGAGCCGTGTTTTTCTTTTGTGTCAGTACTGTCCGTATACACTGCTGTCCATATCAACTAAAGTCACTTCTACCACCGTGCCGTGCGCAGCCTCTGTGCCGGGGGCTATGCTCTGGCGGGAGACAACAACGAACTGTGAGTCATCCATCTTGTTGCCCGCGTTTTTGATGAAAAGCCCGTAATAGCCCAATCTCTGCCGCGCCACGGAGTAGGTCAGGCCGGTCAGGTCCGGCATTTCCTCAAGGCTCTCCGACGGCTCGCTTCCGGCGTAGAGCAGGATCTCGCTCTTTGCCGCCACGACCGTGTTGGCCGAGGGCAGCTGCATCGTGACCGTGCCGCCGTCGCCGATAACGCGGAAGCTCAGGCCCTGGCCGGCGAGCTGGCCCTTCGCCTCGTCCAGGCTCAGGCCCGTTACCTGCGGCACCGAGCGGTCCATGTTCTCGGCTTCCTCGTCGGTGTACACAGCCTCCACGCCCAGATAGGGCAGGACATCCGCCATTATGTTCCCCACGGTCGGCGCGCCCATGTTGCCGCCGGAGACGTAGACCGTCTGACTCTTGGGATTGTCCAGCAGCACCAGCACCGCGATCTGCGGATCGTCCGTCGGGGCGAAGCCGAGGAAGGAGACGATGTACTTTTTGACGTTGTCCTCCGCCTCCTTGACCGTATCGGTGGAGGTTCCGGTCTTGCCGCCTATCTTATACCCGGCGACATAGGCATTCTTTCCCGTGCCGTCGACCTTGTCGCAGACGACCTGCTCCAGTATCTGGCAAACGGTTTTGCTCGTCTGCTCGCTTATCACCTGGCGCACGGCGGTGGGCTCCGTCTTGGAAATCACCGTGCCGTCGTCGGCGCGTATCTCCTTGACAAGATACGGCTGCATCAGGTAGCCGCCGTTGACGCAGGCGGACACCGCCGTTATCAGCTGCATGGGCGAGATGTTGAAGGTCTGGCCGAAGGAGGCCGCGGCCAGCTGGGTCTTGTTCTGCGGGTTGCAGAACAGCTCGTCGCTCCACCAGAGGCTGCCCGCCTCGCCGGAGAGCTCGATGCCCGTCGTGCCGAAAAAGCCGAAGGAGCGGGCGTACTTGTAAAATGCCTCCGCGCCGATGGAAAGGCCGAGGTTGATAAAGGCCACGTTGCACGAGTGCTGCACCGCCTGGGTCAGGGTCTGGGAACCGTGGCCCCCGGTTTTCCAGCACTTTCTGCCCTTGCCCGCGCTGTCGCCGGTGACCTCGATGTAGCCGCCGCAGTAGAAGCTGTCGTTCAGGCTCGTCACGCCCTCCTCCAGCGCGGCGGCGAGGGTTATTATCTTGAAGGTCGAGCCGGGCTCGTAGGTGTCCGACACGGCCTTGTTGCGCCATTGCTTCTGCTGGGCCTGGGCGAGGATGTCGATTTTCTCCTGCTGGTCGGGGGTGTTGTCGATCAGCTCCTTTACCTCGTCGCTGACATCCTGATAGGCGTTGGGGTCGAAGTCTCCCAGCGAGGCCATGGCCAGTATCTCCCCTGTTTTCGGGTTCATGGCGATGGCGGCGGCGCCGTTTTCCACCTCGTAGTCCTCCACCGCCTGCTTGAGGTGCTTTTCAACGTAGTACTGGATCGTGCTGTCGAGCGTCAGCACCACGTCGTTTCCGTCCTCGGAGTCGTAGTAGTCCTCGTACTTGGTGTAGAGCATGTCGGTGCCGTAGGAGTTCTTTGCCCGGACTATGCGCCCGGAGACGCCGGTCAGCACGCTGTCAAGCTTTGCCTCGATGCCGCTCAGGCCGCTGTTTTCAAAGCCGACGAAGCCGACGACGTGGCAGGCCAGGCTGCCGTAGGGGTAATAGCGCTTGGTGTCGGACTCGATCTTCACGCCCTTGAGGCCGTATTCGTTCTTGAACTCGCGCACCTTCGCGGCCACGTCCTCCTCGACCTTGCTCTTTACGGTCTTGTACCAACTCTTCGTGTCGCCCGTCATCTCGAGGATTTTGCCGTAGTCCACGTCGAGTATCTCCGACAGGTTCCGGGCGATGAGGACGGGGTCCTCCTCGTACATCTTTATCTCCGCGGGGCTTATGTATATCGTGTCCACGCTCGCGCTCATGGCGAGGATCTTCATGTTTCTGTCGTATATCGTGCCGCGGCTGGCGGTCACGACGGTCTTGCGCACCTGCTGGTCGATGGCCGCGGACTCGTAGCGCTCGTGGTTGGTTATCTGGATGTTGTAAAGCCTTGCGATCAGCACCGAAAATGCAGCGATGCCGCACACTGCCAGAAGTACCAGTGCGCGGCTGAGCATCATTTTGCTTGGCGGTCGGCTGCCCCTTTTTTCATTGTTGTTCTCTGCCATACGCGATCTCCTGCCGGTTTTGTCAGGGCGGCCCGGCGCGCGGGTCGGGCCGCCCCATAAGAATATATTGCCTGTGCTATCTGAAATATGCCCCTATTTCGGACAGGAGATCCGACATCCTGCCGAAAAAGCCGTTGCTTGCGGTCTGGGCGATGATAACGGCACGGTCCGGCAAGGAGGTGTCTATGTAATAAATCTGGTCCGCGCTGGGCTTCTGCATCCCAAGACGGCTGGTCGCGTACTGCTCGATCTCCGTGAGGTTAAAGGCGCCTTCATAGGCAATCTTCAGCTTGGTCTGCTCCGTTTGCAGCTCCTTGAGCTGGGTTTGCAGCTCCACTGTCTTCGAGGAGATGTCAAAAAGCTGGATCTGTGCCATTATCGCAATGACAAACAGCACCGCCGCGACAGCTATGCCGAGCATCGCCAGCGGGTAGACCGCCTGTCTTGAGCGCGCCTGGACCTGCGCGCGCGTCGCCGTCTGCGCCCGCTCCCGAGTCTGCGGCGGCGCGGCGGGCTCCGGCGCGGAGCTGTACTCCTCCGGGTAGAGCTCGGGGTTGTCGTAGTCGTAGGCAAGGCTTCCGTATACCGCTCCCCTGCCGTATTTCATTCTTCCCATGTCGGCCATTTTTGACCTCCTCCTTTCTTCCGTACATGCCCCGAAGGGCGTCCTTATACTCTTTCCGCCACGCGCAGCCTGGCGCTTCGCGAGCGCGGGTTTTCGCTTATCTCACTGTCCGAGGGAATTATGGGCTTTTTGCTCACGCTTTTCATCGTCTGCACAAAGCCGCAGGTGCACACCGGGAAATCCCGCGGGCAGGTGCAGCCCTTTTCCATCGAGGCCACAGCATTTTTCACGATCCGGTCCTCAAGGCTGTGAAAGCTTATCACCGCCAGGCGTCCGCCCGGGTTCAGGTGGCCAGCGGCACAGCCGAGCACCTCCGACAGGGCGGCGAGCTCGTCGTTGACCGCGATCCTTATGGCCTGGAAGCTCCGCTTTGCCGGGTGCTGCTTTTCGCGCAGCGCGGCGGCGGGCATGGCACTTTTTATAATCTCCACCAGCTCGAGCGTAGTGTCTATCGGCTGGGTCTCGCGGCGCTCGACTATCGCCGAGGCGATGCGCGAAGCGCAGCGCTCCTCGCCGAAGTCGAAGAGTATCCGGCGCAGCTTCTCCTCCGGCCAGCGGTTTACGACAAACCAGGCCGTGAGCTTGTCCGTCTCGTCCATACGCATGTCCAGCGGCGCGTCCGACATGTAGGAAAAACCGCGCCCGGCCTCATCCAGCTGGGGCGAGGACACGCCCAGGTCGAAGAGCATTCCGTCCGCCTTTTCAATTCCCAGCTCGCGCAGAATCTGCTCAAGCTCGCAGAAATTGGCGTGTACAAAGCTTATCCTGCCGCCGAACGGCTCAAGCCGCCGCTTCGCGCGCTCGATGGCGTGCGCGTCCCGGTCTATGGCTATCAGCCGGCCTGTGGTCAGGCGCTTTGCTATCTGCTCGCTGTGGCCGCCCATGCCCAGCGTCCCGTCCACATACAAGCCGTCGGGACGGATATTCAGGGCCTGCACGCACTCGTCAAGCAGGACCGAATAGTGCCCGTATTGCATATCCATTTCTTTTCTATCCCTCAATCATAAGTGCACGAGGAAGCGAAATCAGAATTCCAGTTCCTCCATAACGGCGGCGATGTTCTCCGGGGTCGTCTCCAGCACGCTTTTCGCGCTCCAGGCATCGCTGTCCCAGAGCTCGGCATGGTTGCAGCAGCCTACCACGGTCACGCTTTTTGCAAGTCCGGCGTAATCGCGCAGGTTCTGCGGGATGAGCACCCTGCCCTGGCCGTCTGGCTCGCACTTGGCGGCGTAGGCGAAAAGCGGGCGCATCTTGCGCTGCTTTATGTATGGCATGGCGTTGACCTTGTCGGAAAACGCCTGCCAGCTCTCGGCGCTGTAGGCCGACAGGCACTTGTCCATGGACAGCGTGACGTAAAACACGCCGCCGAGCTCCTCACGAAGGCGCGCGGGTATGAAAAGCCGGCCCTTTGAGTCCAGATTGTGCTGGTATTCCCCTGTCAAAGCTTCTCACTCCCGCCCGCCGCGTGTGCGGCTTTTTCCCGTGGGCAGCGGCGTCAAAAGTATGGGAATTCCGTTCACTTTGCGCCACTTTCCACCACTTTGTTTTTATCATTATACGTTGACATAAGTGAAAAAGCAAGGAAAATTTTCTCCCCCAAAGCGCCGCGAAAAGTCATATTTTCCCATAATCCCCCCGCCCGGACACAGCAATTTGTGTCCGAAAATCCGGGCGGAAAGATCCGGCACAAGATATAGTGCGGGTACTGGAAAAAATTGTGCAATAATTTTTTACCAGCGGTGCACGATTTAGGGCTGTTCCCACCTGGACTCTGGTGGTATAATGCTATTAACAGGGCGCAAACCCGATTTTCAAGGAGATTTTGAGACATGGTAAAAATTCTTTTCGTCTGCCACGGGAACATCTGCCGCAGTCCCATGGCGGAGCTTGTAATGAAGGATATCGTCGAGCGCGAGGGGCTGGGCGGGAGCTTTTATATCGCCTCCGCGGCCACGAGCACCGAGGAGATCGGCAACGGGGTCTACCCGCCGGTACGGCGGCTGCTCAGCGCGCGGGGCATCGACTGCTCCGGCAAAACCGCGCGGCAGCTCACGCGCGCGGACTATGGCAAATTCGACCTGCTCGTAGGCATGGACAAGGCCAACATCCGCAACATGCAGCGCATCTGCGGAGGCGACGGCAAAGGCAAAATCCGCCTGCTGCTCAGCTTCGCCGGGCGGGAAGCGGAGGTCGCCGACCCATGGTACACCCGCGACTTCAACGCCGCCGCGAGCGACATCGACGAGGGCTGCCGCGCGCTGCTGGAATACGTGCGGCCAAGCCTGTAAAAACACCGGCGCGGAGCCTTGCCCCGCGCCGGAACTTCTTTCAAAGACAAACCGTGACCATCTCTCCTTTTTCATGACACAGTTAGTGATACTAAACCCTCAAGCGCGACCAGGGTGTAGTGCGTGGAAAGGGAGCGGTTCCATTTTTCCGGATCGGCGCTCTCCGGCGCCCAGGCGTTCAGCTGCTCCTTCGTGCATTCCTTCGCGTTGACGGGGCGGACGGTATCGCGGAACGACCGAACCGGCGTCGCGCAGTCTGAGGGCTTATATTCCCTGATCACCACTTCGCTTATTCCCTCCCGGCGTCCACAGACAGGATGTCCTCAATGCTTATCCGCTCCCCGCCGCTGAGGTACAGCAGTCCCGCCACGGGGTCGACGCGCTTTATCCTGCCTCGGGCGGTGACGTACTCCCCGCCGGATTTGCGCGCGTCGGGGACGAAATACGTCACCTCCGCCTCCTCCGTGCCTCCGGCGGCGCGGCGCAGGGCCTCGTCCAGCGCGGCGCGCGCGTCCTCGGCAAGCTCTTTTTTCTCCCCCGTTCGCCGCGCGCTCTCGCGTACCGCGTCGTCGTAGCCGCTCAGGGCCGCGAAGGGCAGAAACTGCGCCGCCCGCGACTCGACGGACATGCGCGTCCGTGTCTCCGAGACGTGGTGCGGCAGGTTGATTATATCCTTGTATTTCTCGTTCGCGTCCATGGCGTTGTCCACTCTCCTTTAAAGCGATAACAGGGGCGGAGCTTCAAGCTCCGCCCTTATTGTATCACATCTTTTTCACTTTTTCACTACCGGAATCCAAACCTCGAATTTCGCGTTTTCCGGGTCGGGGTTGAGGTAGACCTCCACGTCGGGCGCGTCGGCGTATTCGTAGCCCGAGCCGGGCAGCCACTCGGTGATTATGCGCTGCTCCAGCTCCTGTATGGAGCGGTTGGTGCCCTCGCCGGGGAAAACCGCCCAAGTGCACGCCGGGACCGTGTACTCCTCAAAGCCCTCCGCCGGACGGGTGCTGGCGACGGCGACGAAGTATTTCCACTGCTCGGCGTCGCCGCAGGCGCTCACGCCAAGAAGCCCCATCACCGGCGTGTCCATCATCCCCGCCAGGCGCGCAACCGTGCCGTCCATCGCCGCGCGCTGCCACAGCTCCGGCACGCACTTAAAGTTTTTCTCAAGCTCCTGCTCCAGCATCGCGGAGATGCCCACGATGCGGAAGGCCGTCTTGTCCTCAATCCTGTAGCTCATCTCCTGCCCGCCCTGCACGCTTATGTGAAAGCGTATCGGCGGGAAGGTCTTTACGCCGAGCCGCTCGCTCCTCACCGCCGTGGGGGACGCGCCGTGGATGCTCTCGAACGCGCGGGTGAAGGCCGTGGGCGAGGCGTAGCCGTACTTCAGCGCGAGGTCGATTATCTTCTCATCCCCGCTCAGCAAATCCTCAGCCGCCAGGGACATTTTCCTCCGGCGTACGTACTCCGAGAGCGTCATGCCCGCCATATAGGTGAACATGCGCTGGAAATGATAGGACGAACAGCAGGCGACGCGCCCGAGCTGCTCATAGTCCAGCTCCTTCGTAAGGTTTTCCTCGATATAGTCCATGCTCTGGTTGAGCTTTTCAACCCATTCCATTTGCTTTGCAGCCTCCCCATTGTAGATTTGCATTCATTATACCATGTCCGCACAGCGGATATGGTATAATTGGCCATGCGCGTATGCGCGGCCAAAAATCAAGTATAATAATCTCTTTGAGATTATTATACCATGCTTTCCTGCCCTGTGCCTCTCTTTTTCTGCACGAAAATGAGAGATTTGGCGCAAAAACACCGGCGTCCCCACTGGACGCCGGTGCTGCCGTTCAATTTTACTTCAATGTGTCCTTGCCGGAGAAATGGTCGCGCGTGAGCTTGATCACTACGCCGGACAGGCCCAGCAGGGCGACAAGGTTGGGGATCGCCATGAAGCCGTTGAGCGTGTCGGCAATGTCCCAGACAAGCTGCATCTTCAGCGTGGAGCCGATGACGACGACGATGATGAAAACTATCTGGTAGCCGCGCACGGCCTTGCTGCCGAAGAGGAACTCAAAGCAGCGCGTGCCGTACAGGGACCAGCTGAGCACCGTGGACAGGGCGAAGAGCGTGATGCCCACCGCGATGATGAGCGAGCCGATCTGGTCGCCGAAGACGCCGCCGAACGCCGCGGAGACAAGCTCCGTGCCGCCGCTGCCGCCCCAGGCAAGCTCCACGCCCAGGCCGCGCGTGCCGCACAGCAGGGACAGGGAGGTCAGCGTGCAGATGACGATGGTGTCCATGAACACCTCGAAGATGCCGTACAGGCCCTGCCTGACGGGGTCGCTCTCAGACGAGGCGGCGTGGGCCATGGGGGCGGAGCCGAGGCCGGCCTCGTTGGAGAACACGCCGCGGCCGACGCCCTTCTGGATAGTGGTCATAATGCCGATGCCGACAGCGCCGCCCAGCGCGCCTTCGGGCGTGAAGGCGCCCTTGAAGATCATGCCGAGCACGGGGAGGATGTGCTTTGCGTTGACGATGACGACGGCGAGCGCCGCGACGATGTACACGACCGCCATGAAGGGAACCAGCTTCTCGGTCACGCTGCCGATGCGCTTGATGCCGCCGATAAGCACGAGGGCCACGATAACGGCGATGATAACGCCGATGATAATGCTGCTGACAGGCACGACCTGGCCGAACATGGTCACGGTCAGGGCCCCGGTGTTGCCGCCGAAGGCGTCAATGGCGTTGTTTATGGAGCTGGCAATAGTATTGACCTGGGTCATGTTGCCGATGCCGAAGGCCGCCAGGAAGCCGAACACACAGAACACCGCGCCCAGCCATTTCCAGCCCTTGCCAAGGCCGTTCTTGATGTAGTACATGGGCCCGCCGACCCAGTCGCCCTTCTCGTTGCGCTCGCGGAACTTCACCGCCAGCACGACCTCGGAGTATTTCGTGACCATTCCGAACAGGGCGGACAGCCACATCCAGAATACCGCGCCGGGACCTCCGGCCACGATAGCGCCCGTGACGCCGGCGATGTTGCCGGTGCCGACCGTCGCGGCAAGCGCGGTGGTGACGGCCTGGAAGGGCGTTACCTCGCCCTCGCCGGCGGTCTGCTTGTGGAAGACCTTGCCGATGGTGTTCTTCATCGCGTAGCCGAACTTGCTAAACTGGATGAAGCGCACGCCGATGCTCAGGAAGATGCCCGTGCCCACAAGAAGGATGAGCATCCAGGGGCCCCAGGCGATCCCGTTAAGGAATTTTACGATCTCGCTTACTGTCATGTTGTTTCCTCTCTTTCCGTTTTTCCCTTTCGGGTCTTTCAGGGACAGGAGCTTCCGGTCAAAAAACACACGGGAGCACGCCAGAACGGTGCGCTCCCGACAATGACCGGACAGCGGCTTTCCCCAGCAGCCGCTCATAACTTCTGTCCTTTTGCCTGAGAGATTAACGTCCTTTTGAAAAGACGCTTTGCACCTTCGGCCCCCGCGCCGCACGCGGGCTTCTCCAGAATCCCATCCGCTTGCAGTCGCGCCCTTCCGGGCTCCTGAGAGTGTTACTCCTTCGGCAAATTCCGCATACCGCGAAACTTTTTTCCTGCAAGCTTCACATGGCATATTAAATTGACATGCAAATATAATAAATGATATGCCCGCGCATTTCAAGTGGATTATCTTATAGTTTTTTCAGTACGCGGCCCCAATATATTGTGAAATTTAACGTGGCAAAGCGGTAAATTGGCGCGAAAAGTGCCAGAAACTGCATCGCGGCGCGGGCAAATTGTTTACTTCCAGTTTACAAATTCGTTACAATTCGAGTGTATTATGACTTCCGAACTGGAAGGTCGGAAGTCATAAGTGCCATGTTTTGCCTGTGCCGCCTTTGGCGGCTGGCAAAACGGCTCAAATCAAATATAATATTTCCGAATATGATATTCGGAAATATTATATGCTATGCTCATGAGAAGTATGACAGCAAGGCCGCGTTCTGCGCGGCGTTAATTCAAGTTTTCAAGGAAAGGATGAGAGATTTTGAAAAAGAAGGTAATTTCACTTTTGCTGTGCCTGTGCTTCGTGCTCGGCGCGGCGGTACCGGCCCTGGCCGATGTGGAGGCGGGGCAGGCGCGCGCGGTTATCGGCGCGAACCTCAACGACGAGCAGGTCGCCCAGGTGTACGGCATGTTCGGCATCGAGCGCGGCAGCGTCAAGGAGCTGACCGTCACTAACGCGGAGGAGCGCGAGTACCTCGACGGGCTGGTGGACAGCTCGATCATCGGCACAAACTCCATCTCCTGCATCTATGTGGAGATCCTCCCCGCAGGCGAGGGGCTGCAAATCGAGACCCAGAACCTGACCTGGTGCACACAGGAGATGTTTATAAACGCGCTTGTGACCGCGGGCATTGACGACGCCAAAATCATCGTCGCCGCCCCCTTCCAGGTCAGCGGCACCGCGGCGCTGACGGGCATTTACAAGGCATACGAGGACATCAGCGGGCAGCAGCTTGACGAGGTGGCAAAGCTCGTGAGCACCCAGGAGCTGGTGATAACCGGCGAGCTGGCCGACGAGATCGGCAGCTATGACGCGACGATGATCGTCAACGAGATAAAGCTGATTCTCGACGAGACAAAGCAGATGAGCGACGAGCAGATCAAGGCCGAGATAAACGCCATCGCCGCGGAGTACGACATCGTGCTCAAGGACAGCCAGCTCGATCAGCTCGTGACGCTCTGCCGCGCGCTTGAGAAGATGAACGCCGACGAGCTGCGCGAGAAGGTGGAGTACGTGCAGAGCACCATAAAGCGCCTTGCCAGCGCGCAGGAGAAGGTCTCCGGCATTACCGCCACGGTGAAGAACATCGTCAGCAGCATCGGCGAGTTTATCGATAAGATAATCGCGTTTTTCAAAAGAGGCTGAACAGTGAAAGCGGCCCGCGTTTGCGGGCCGCTTTTTTTATTCTTTCCAGATGCCGGGGGACATCAAAATCAGGATCGGGTAGATCTCCAGCCTGCCGATGAGCATAGACACGGTCAGCACGAGCTTGGAAAACCACGACATCGCGCCGAAGTTGGCCGCCGGGCCGACGGCGCCGAAGCCGGGGCCGATGTTGTTGACGCAGGCGACGACCGCGCTGAAGGTCGTCTCCAGGCTCTGCCCGTCGACGGAGATAAGCAGCATCACCACCGCGATGATGATGAAATACAGCAGCATGTACGCGTTCACGGAGCCGACGGTGTCGTCGTCGATGACCTCGCCGTCCATGTGCATGAGCCTGACCGCGTTCGGGTGCAGGACGCGGTAAATCGAGTTTTTCGCGGACTTGAACATCAGCAGTATGCGCACGACCTTCGCGCCGCCGCCCGTGCTGCCGGCGCAGCCGCCGATGAACATCAGACCGAGCAGTATCGTCTTCGATATCTGCGGCCACCGGTCGAAGTCCACGGTGCTGTAGCCCGTGGTGCTGATGATGGAGGCGACCTGGAAAAACGCGGTGCGCAGCGTCTCCTCCGCTCCGGCGAAGCGGTTTGCGGTGTTCACCGCGATCGCCAGCGTGGACACGAGCACTATTGCCAGGTAAAGGCACAGCTCCTCGTTCTTGACCGCCTTGCGGAAGCGGCGGATGAGCAGAAGATAGTAGACGTTGAAGTTCACGCCGAAAACTATCATGAAAACGCCGATGACCCACTGGCTGTAGGCGCTGTAGGAGGCGATGCTGCTGTTGAGGATGCCGAAGCCGCCGGTGCCCGCTGTGCCGAAGGAGAGCGTCACCGAGTCGAAAAGCGGCATCCCGCCCAGGAGCAGCAAAATTACCTCCGCCAGCGTGAGCGCGACGTAGATGGCGTAGAGTATTCCCGCGCTGCGCTTCATGCGCGGGACCAGCTTGGTTATGCGTATGCCGGGGCTTTCCGCGCGCAGAAGGTGCATCGACTCGCCGCTGTCCTTCGCCGTGAGCGGGCTGAGCGCCAGCACGAACACCAGCACGCCCATGCCGCCCAGCCAGTGGGTAAAGCTGCGCCAGTACAAAAGCCCCATGGGCAGCGCTTCCACGTCCGAGAGGATGGACGCCCCCGTGGTGGTAAAGCCGGAGACGGTCTCAAAAAGGCAGTCCACGTAATTGGGTATCGAGCCGCTGATGAGAAAGGGCAGCGCGCCCACGGCGGAGACGGCTATCCACGTCAGGCCCACCGTGATAAAGCCCTCGCGGGCGAAAAGGGCGCTCTTCTTCGGCTTTTTCAGCGCGAAGGGCAGGCCCAGCGCAAAGGCCAGCAGCATTGTCACGGCAACGCCGAGCACGGCGGCGCTCTCGCCGTGGAACAGGCTTATCAGCAGCGCCGGGAGCATGAAAACCGCCTCGACGCACACTATCTTGCCGATTATGTTGAAAATCATTCTGTAGTTCATGGCCCGGTCAGTCCTCCGCGGCAAAGATGTCGTTGAGGTCGAGGACGACGCGCTCGGCGGTGGTGACGACGACGACGGTGTCGCCGGATTCAAGCGTGTCGTTGCCGCCGGGGACGATTATGCGGCCCTTGCGGTTGATGCACGCCACGAGGATGTTCGGCTTGAGGCGGATCTCCTTGAGCGTGCGGCCGAGGTTTTTCGTCGCGGGGGTGACGTAAAACTCCAGTGCGTCGACCTTGCCGTCGACAAGATGGTTCATCGCAGCCACCGAGCTGCCGTCCGTGTTCTGCATGGCGCGGACATAGCGGATTATCGCGTTGGCGCACAGCTTCTTCGGGCTGACGACGCGGTCCACCCCGCGGTCCATGAGCATCCCGCCGAACTCCGTGTGGTTTATCTCCGTGATGACCTGGGGCACGCCGAGGCGGCTTATGTACAGGGAGAGGATGAGGTTTTCCTCGTCGATGCGCGTCATGGCCACGACGGAGTCCATGCGCTCGACCCCCTCGCTTTTGAGCACGCCCTCGCTGCTGCTGTCGGCGCAGATTATCCCCGCCTCGGGCAGAAGCTCGGCGAGACGGCGCGCCTTTTTTTCGTCGGGCTCGATTATCTTTATCCTCGTTCCGGTCTTCAGCAGCATGACGGACAGGTACTCCGCCACGCGGCTGCCGCCGATGAGCATGACATCGCGCACGCGCTTTTTGTACTCTCCGGCGCTGTGAAGAAGCTTGACTATCGCGGTGGCGGGCGCGCAGATGTACACCCGGTCGCCGGCGGCGAGAGTCAGGCTGCCGTCGGGGATAAACACCTCGTCCCCGCGCGCCACGGCGCACACCAGCGCCTTGCACTTGAGCTTTTTCGACAGGTCGTAGAGCTTCGTGCCGTCAAACACGTCGCCGGGCTTGGGGACGAGCTCCACAATCTCGATCCTGCCGTGGGCGAAGGTGTCGCGCTTGAGCACGCCGGGAAACTCCATAAGGCGGAAGATCTCCTGCGCGGCGGTCAGCTCGGGATTTATTATCATCGACAGGCCCATCTCGTCCTTGATGAGGTAGACCTGCTCGTAATACTCCGGCGAGCGGACGCGCGCGATGGTGTTCTGGCAGCCGAGCTTCTTGGCGAACATGCAGCAGATGAGGTTTAGCTCGTCCTGGCCCGTGCAGGCGATGAGCAGGTCGCTCTCCCCCGCGCCCGCCTCGCGCAGCACCGCCACGCTCGAGCCGTTGCCGCAGATGGCCATGACATCCAGCGTGTCGCTTATCTCCTCGAGCACGCGGCGGTCGCCGTCCACGACGACGATGTCGTGCCCCTCCTTTGTCAGCTGCCCGGCGATGGTGCTGCCGACCTTGCCGCCGCCGATGATCACTATTTTCATACCAGTCCTCCAGTGCCGCACCTGCGCGGCTTATCCTGCCGCAATTCTACACCCTCGCAAAAAATATTACAACTGTTTTCTTTTCTGTTGCACGGTGTTGCATTGTAATTTTGATGCAATTCTGGTATAATCTGAATCAGTCGGAAATTTTTGGTCTGCAAAGGAACAGCTATGGAAGCTTTTACCGAAAACGTAATACGCTTTGCCGGGTACCTCATGCCGCTGCTGGCGGTGTGGATACTCTTTCGCTGCGTCAGCTCCATGCTCAGGGAAAAGTATGAGCCGGAGGTCTGGGCTTACCTTGAATCCAAGGGCGGCGAGACCGCCGCGATACGGCACTGGGAGTGCATTATCGGCTCGGCGAAAAGCTGCGACATCGTCATCAGGCGCGAAAACGTCGCGCGCACTCACGCCGCGCTGATCCGCAGCGACAAGGGGGACTGGACGCTCCATGACCTCGAGCCGAACGGCGGCTGCGCCGTGGGGCGGCAGCGCGACGAGGGGCGCGGCATACCCGTGCGCGACGGCGCGGCGGTGCATATCGCGGATGTCGACCTCGTTTTCCATGATTTGAGCGAGAAGCAGCGCGCGGCGGTGGACAGCTCAAGAAGCGCGCCGGGAATTCTCGTAAGCCCGGGGCTGACGATGCTTGCGCTGACGGTTTTTCAGGCGCTGCTGACGCTTTGCTTCACCGTCTCGCTTGAGCGAGACGAGCTCTTGACCGCGGTGCTTGGCTTCGCCGCGCTGGCGGTGACGCAGTGGTGCTACTACTTCATCATGCGCGCTATCGACCGCTCCGGCTTTGAGGTGGAGACACTGGCGTTTTTCCTGTCCACGCTGGGGCTGGCTGTGGTGTCTACCGGGTCGCCGGACGATATGCTCAAGCAGCTTATCCTGCTATTCGCGGGGATTTTCGTATTTTTGGCGCTGGGATTCTGGCTTCGCGACCTCAAGCGCACCAAGGCCATGCGCTGGCCCATTACCGCGCTGGCGCTCGCCTTTCTGGCGCTCAACCTCGTCGCCGGCGAGACCAGCTACGGCGCGTCCAACTGGCTGAGCATCGGCGGCTTTACGCTTCAGCCGTCGGAGTTTGTAAAGATGGCCTACGTCTACGTCGGCGCAGCCTCGCTCGACCGGCTGTTCCGGCTGCGGAACCTGTTTGGATTTATTGCGTTTTCCATGCTGTGCGTCGGCGCGCTGGCGCTCATGGGCGACTTCGGCACGGCGCTTATCTTCTTCGTGACCTTCCTGGTTATCGCGTTTATGCGGAGCGGGAGCTTTGCCACGGTGTTCCTCGCCGTGGCGGGGGCGGTGCTGGGCGTGATGGTGGTGCTGACCGTCAAGCCGTACATCCGCACGCGCTTTGCCACCTGGGGGCATGTCTGGGACGATCCGCTGGGCGCGGGCTGGCAGCAGACGCGCGGGC
>JAMPGF010000001.1 GCA_023664105.1 Butyricicoccus sp.
AAAAACTACAAAATTTCTTCGGCGTTTTCTTACAATTTCAAATCGGCGTTGACAGCGTACAAAGCTCATCATGCGTTTAAGCTCCGGCCTGTCCATGCTCTTACCGCTCATTCGGTCTATGTATACCTGCTCAACACCAAGCTCACGCATAAGCACCTCCTGTCTGGCCGTGTTCTGATCCACCGTGCTGGTTCGGATATAACCTATTTTCAATTTTACCACCTCTCATTCCCAATAGGGTCCCTTCTGCAAATGGCATATGCCAAAAGCCGGAAAATGACCCTATTGGGATGCTTTTTTACCATGTCAATAGGGTGTACCCTAATGGCACTGCTTCTTCCCCCTTCTTGCTCACGCCATCGGCAGTACTACAAGATGACCGTTCAAGCTTATGAAAATCTCCGGTACGGCAAACTTAGCTGTGAACTTCTCGATTTGCTCATCTGTCAGCGAAGCAAAGCTGTCTCCGTCTATCCCGCAAATAAAGAAGACCCCGCACACAACATCATAGAGCTTGTCGCTGCTGTTCTGCATAATACGGTTAGCTGGCAGTCCAAGTATTTTACCCTCATCATTACAGACTAAGGCAACAGGGTCATCAAAAGGGTATAATGCCTGTATAAGCCCGCCTACAGTTTCCTGCATAGATTCCAGCGTACCGTCGATATCTCTGATTTTCGGCTTCCTTTCTGGTTCAACCACTAAAATGCGCATATCTATCTTACCTCCTTAGCCAGATTGCTGAAAAGCTCATCTACCATATCGGCGTCAAAGCCGTCAATGATGTCATAGTCACGGCAGAAGGTCAGAAACCGCTTGAACATGCCTCGACCGAATCCGGCCTCGATGCGGCTTATAATATGACCTTGACGTATGGAATCAAGGCAGTCTGTTAAATCTCCGCTGGTATTGCGGAATCTGCAATAGCTCATGTTTGACACTGTTGTTATCCCACCTTATAAAAGCTCGTTATAGCCTTCCACAGTAAAGGAAATCCTCTACATCTTCCAAGGTAAAGCCCTGCTCTAATATCGCGTCTATGTTCTCCGGAGTGTAGCCGAAGGATGCCGCCACAGACTTCACCTCGTCAAGATGCTTCTGCTCACGGCTTGCCCTGCGCTGATAGGAAAATCCCGTATAGAAGCCATACCGCATTGGCCAGCCAGACAAGAAGGATGACGTATCAAACTCAGCGCGAGTGATACCGCCAGCAGGGGAGACTTTCAGAATTTCTCCGCAGTCAGCCTTGATTTTTACGGGCTTTCCCATACGGAGCCGTGCCTTCCCCAAAAATTTGCTGAGTATTTCATCTGTAGAGGCATAGAGATACAGACTATAACGGGGGAAGTGCAACAGGCACATGGGGTTGTCTCCCTTAACCAGATACCAGTTATTCGCCTCGTCCAGAACGGTAAAAGTAAAAGAGCCCTCGACATGTTCAGCCATGTATTTCAGGCTGTCAAAGTCGAGGGCTTTCTTCTTCTCAATAAGCTGAACGGCAACGTAGCTGTCAGTCTGTATTTTGGTCTGTGGAAGCTTTTGAGAGCGGCGCAGTATGTGGTCGTTATGCAAAACGCCGTTGTGCGCCAGAGCAAAGCGTTTTCCACCCACCTGTCCTAAAAACGGGTGATTGTTATAGTTTTTCTTCTCACTGCCTTGGGTGGTCATCCGTGTGTGGCCCATTACAGCTACAGCGTCGTTGGGAATACGGAAGTTCAGCTTATGAGCTGGAACAGGGCGCTTATAGACATGCAAGCTCCCGCCGGAATTATAGGCTATTCCGGTAGCGTCCGTGCCTCTTGCCTCACACTCAGCTGCAAGGACAGACAACAGCGCTGTTTTCTGCCTTCCTGTAAAGTTTCCTCCATAATCAAGCATACCAAAAAGACAGCACATCAGATTTCCTCCTCATTTGTTACAGGCTCATTGACATACAGACGCTGTTCCTTCAAATACTGCACCAGCTCCGGCTGGGTACAGCCGGACACAAACGAGGTCCACGCCATTGCTTGCAGAAGCTCATCAGACATATTGACGGCCAAATCACATATCCTGTCTACAAGCTGCACGGTGGCGATCAGGGTATTGTATTTGAGTGTCCCCCGAAAGATGCGGAACTCTATTGTGTCGCTGTTTTGAAGGTTTACCGAGGCATAGCGCCCTCGGCCGCAGCCGCTCTTGGCGCTGTCAAGTATTTCCATTGGTTGATCCTTATAGCCATATCTGGCAGCCCAACGGTCAAGTTGGCTTTTGCTGCGGCGGCTGAATTTCAGAAGCTCGTCCCAGAATTTCTCCACTATGTAGAGTATACGGGCGATGCACATCTCCTGCTGTGTTTCCGTATAGCCGAAAGCGGAGCGGTTGACATGGATATGCAATCCGCAGGTATTCGCCTTATGCGACAGGTAGCCCATTTTAACAGCCTCACCCAAGAGCTCCAGCCATGGCATAGATTGTTGGTGGTATTCCAGCGTCATAGGGTGAGTGACGATTTCAAAGCCGTCGGAAAGGCTTCCGTCGTGCTTGCAATATACCCGCTCCACACCTCGGTTTGCCTGTCGCATTAACTGACAGGCATGGTCGGAGTCTTCGCCGCCAGCGTCTATTTCAAGCTCCACGCCGTAATAGCGGCTGCCCTTGCCGTAGAAGATGGGTGTTGGCTTATAGGAGTAGTCGTGTATTTCCTTGTCACGTTGGCTCCTGCAATAGCAGCTCCAACATAACGGGTCATCCTGATCGCAGTCCTCGTCAGCATAATAGGCGTCATCGCAGTTGATGGTCCTGCCGCAGTGTTCACAGGTGGTATAGAAATTGTCATAGCAGGATCGGCAGAGGGGTATGCGGTCGTCTCCGGCGTTGTCGTCGTTCCAGATGCGCCGTCCACAGCGGGAGCAGGTTGTTGTTTCCAGCCCTATACAGCTTGGACACAGGAGCTGATCGTCAAACTCTATGAGCGATCCAAGGGAATGGGCTTCGCCGCATACGCTGCATCTTTCGAGTTCTCTCATGGTATTACCTCCATAAATAAATTGCGCGGAGCAGTCAGCTCCGCGCTTTCTATGAAGATAATATATAATTTCAGATTTTTTTGCTTGCGATGACAGTCATTGTCCATATTGTTTGTTACAATTACTGATAGAATGTTGCTAATCGTCGAATTTCAGGAATTTGTAGGCAGGAATATCCAGCGCTTCGGCAATAGCGAACAGCGTATCCATGGAAATTGCTTTGCTGATATTCGGCGCTTCTACATGGCCGATAAAGGCGGGAGTGCAGCCTATTTCTTCCGCAAGCTGTTCCTGTGTTAATCCTGTCAATTTCCGAAAGTATGAAATTTTCAAGCCAAGCTGTAAATATTGCGATTTATAGTGGGGATCCATATATTCACCTCGTTTATCTCTATTTTACTCCGCAGCGACAACTATTGACATGACTTGAAAATTATAATATTATATCTCTAAGACAGTGATATATATTTTTGAGATACTTAACATGCTCTGACAGAGCAAAAAGAGGTAAAATTATGGAGCGAATTTCGGAGGCAAAATCCACACGTTTGCTGACAATATACGCAAGGCTCCTGTCGGGACAAGTATTGAACAAGAGGGCACTTGCCCTTGAGTTCAATGTTACGGAGCGGAGCATACAGCGTGATATGGATTCCCTGCGCTGCTTTTTGTCAGATCAGGGATTGGCTCAAAACGTGCTGTACGACCGCGGCAAGTATGGCTACTACCTGACAGACATCTTACCAAGGGGACTGTCAAACAGCGAGATACTTGCGGTGTGCAAAATCCTTCTTGAAAGCCGTTCGATGAGGAAAGACGAGATGTTCCCGATTCTGGACAAACTTATAGACTGCTGTGTGCCAAAATCTAACAGGGCTCTTGTTCTGAATTTGCTTTCCAATGAAAAGCACCATTACATCGAGCCGCATCACGGCGTATCCGTTCTTGATTGGCTCTGGGAGATTGGACAGGCAGTGCAGCAGCACCGTGTGATGGAGATCGAATACCAGAAGCTGAACGCGAGGGAATGGGTACATCGCGTTATAGAGCCGGTAGGTATACTGTTTTCCGAGTATTACTTTTACTTAGCTGCTTATATCCGAAATATTGACCGGAAAGAATCATTTGAAAACCCAGCGGACAATTTTCCAACAATTTACAGAATTGACCGTATACGTTCTCTGTGTGTGACGGATGAACGATTTTCACCTGCTTATTCGGGCAGATTTCAGGAGGGGGAGTTCAGAAAGCGCGTTCAGTTTATGTACGGAGGCAAGCTGCAAACTGTGCGGTTTACCTATTCCGGACCATCTATCGAGGCTGTGCTGGACAGGTTGCCGACAGCTAAGGTAGTGGATGAGCAGGAGGGGGTGTATACGGTCCAGGCAGAGGTGTTCGGCAAGGGAATCGATATGTGGCTACGCAGCCAAGGGGAGTTTGTGAGAACAATTAACCAGATTAATTAGGAGGTTATTTTATGCTTTATGTGAAACCAAAAAAAGAAGCACTTGCCATCCATGAGAAAGCAGTGGTCAAATACAATTCTGCCTTTCAAGAGATGGAAAAATTAGGAAATCGTCTTTATGACAAGCGACTTGATTGTGTTGCACTAATACAAGAGATTGAGCTGCTGGTGAACAGTATTGCCAATCGTCCAAAGGAATTTGAAAAAAAATTCTCCGAAATTGAGGAGGCAAGTAAGAAGTTTAAGGAAACTGAGGCTTATGCGGTGGAGGCAATGGAAGCTACTATAAAATCAGGAGCAAGTGTTGCTGCTGGTATAGCAGGTGGCGCTGCTGTAGCTGGTTTGGCACCCTCAGCTGCTATGTGGGTTGCTACAACATTCGGAACGGCCTCTACGGGAACAGCGATATCTGCGTTACATGGTGCAGTTGCCACTAAAGCAGCATTGGCTTGGTTAGGTGGTGGTGCATTATCTGCTGGTGGTGCAGGCATTGCGGGAGGAAAAGCACTTTTAGCACTTGCTGGCCCCATTGGTTGGGGGATTAGCGGAGTAACCACAGCAGCATCGGCTGTGGCACTGGGGCACAAAAACAAAGAAATCTCGGATAAGGCCATTGCTGAGGCAAAGGAAATTACCATTGCTGGTGCGGAAGTAAGCGAAGCCAGTGCAAAAATTCAACATCTTACGGATGAAACTCTTATGCTACTGGGTTCTCTGCGAGATATGACACAAGCAAATATGCCTCTAAAGGGTGCAGACTACTTGGAACTGAGTGACAATGAGCAATATCGCCTCGGAACAATGGTAAACAACACCTTGGCTTTGGCAGAAATGCTTAATAAAACGATCTAAGGAGGATGGCTATGGACGCTGCACAAATCGTAAAAAGCACACAGGAACAGGGCGTTGCTGCATGGGTAAATTACCTGAATCAACTGAGGTTGAATGAGCTGGTGACAAAGCTTACTGCACAAGATACAAACCTGGAGGAGGCATTGGCAGAAATCCAAAAATTCAAATGTTTTATCGGAGACCCAAATCATATTTTAGGCAGTGCAACTACGAAGCATGGTGAAATTGCGGAGAATGCCCAGGTCTATATTTCAAATGCCAGAAGGTTAATTGAGGGTTTATCTAAAGAGTTCACTTTTGAAGGAGTTGCCCGGACCGCTCCAGAAGATTATTTAAAAAATGGTCAACAAATTCAATCGAAATTTTTGCATGATGTGAAAGCAACACTAAACGGAAGCGGGAATGCCGAAGGCATCAGGCAACATATAGGAAAATATCCTTGGTTTGTGAAAAATGGTGGCTCTTATGATATCCCTAAAAATCAGTATGACGAAATCATGCGTGTTCTGCAATTACGGCAGGATTCCCCCACTCTATTAACAAGAGGGGATAGACGTTTGCTTGCAGCTATTGATTCCTTTGAGAAAGAAACTGGATTACGCATATCTAAAGATGTGCGTCCCGCTGTGGTAAACTATAGCGATGTTCAGCAAGGAAAAGCCAATAAAACCATTTTAAAAGAAGAAACATCAATTAAAGATACAGACCAGAAGCGTCGTGATAACGCATATGAAGCCAGCAAACCCACGCTGAAACAGGGGGCGCAGGCCACTGTTGTTTCGGCTGCGGTGGAAGGTGGCATATCATTTTGCCTTGGCATAGCGAAAAAGCATAAACAAGGCAAACACCTTGCAGATTTCACGGCGGAGGATTGGCAGGAAGTTGGCATTGATACCGTAAAAGGAACAGCTCAAGGAGGTATCCGGGGTGGAGTAATTTATGCCATGACAAATTTTACTGCCACTCCCGCAGCTGTTGCAAATGCATTGGTAACAGCATCTTTTGGAATTGCAGCACAGGCTTATCAACTTCGGCAAGGCAATATTACGGAGGAAGATTTTATTGTAAACTCAGAGGTGCTTTGTCTTGATGTGTCTGTAAGCGCACTTGCTTCAATGTTGGGTCAGGTTTTGATTCCCATCCCCGTCCTTGGAGCAATAATTGGAAATGTGGCAGGCATGTATATGTATCAGATTGCAAAGGAACACCTTTCTGAGAAGGAGCAGGAACTGATTGCCAACTATCGCGAGAGTTTTGCAAATCTCAATGAAATACTGGAGGAAAGATATAAAGAACTGATTGCCCGATTGAAAAAGGAATTTGCAAAGTATACTTCTGTATTGGAACTCGCCTTCGACATTAATGTCAATGTTGCTTTCAGCGGTTCCATTGCCTTGGCAAATTATGTTGGTGTAGCTCCTGAAAATATATTGATGAGCAAGCAGGATATTGATAAATTTTTTTTGAATTAAAAGGAGGATATGTTAAATGGAAACAAATAATAGCGTCAACTATGAGGATGATTTTTTGGAGGATGTCCAAGAGTACGAGTACAAGGAGATGATTGAAAAGGCCAATAACATTGTGCTTGGCTTTACAGCATCCACTGGTGTGACTGGTGTAGTTCCCATACCGTTTGCTGATGCTCCACTGCTAATTGCGCAGCAAGTAGCTATGATGGTTGCTATTAATGGAGTTTTTGAGTTTGACATTGAGCGTGACGCACTCAAATCTCTTGCTACGGCGGCGATTGGTGTTGGAGGCGCAACTGTGATAGGTAAAACCGTTGCATCAAATCTCTTGAAGATGATTCCTGGAGTTGGATCGGTAGCAGGAGGAGCTATTTCTGCTGGCACAGCAGGGGTAATTACATTGGCATTGGGTAAAGCCTACATAGAAGTATGCAAGGCAATCAAAATGGGTAAGTTGGATCAGAGTGATTTGACAAAAAAAGCTGGGTTGGATATGCTCAAAAAATCTTTCAAGGAGCAGATGAAGAAAAAGAAGAGTGGCGATTCAGATTAAAGTCCTGACACGGTTATCTACCTATGAGCTTAATTAAGTTGACACTTACCCAACATCATGGTAAACAATCCACCGCAAAGGAGTGCGATACCATGCTGGACGAATATGCTGATATCCTGACTGCTGACGAGGCTTGCGAGGTGCTGCGGGTAGGTTATAACACCCTGTACGCCATGCTCAACTCTGGGGAACTTAAAGCCTACCGAAACGGGCGCAGCTGGAGGATACCAAAGCTGGCTGTGCAGGAGTACATACTGAAAAATGCCAGACTCAGCGCATAAGAGGGGAGGCACCGGAACAGCTCCGGTGCCTTTCTCACACTTAATAATCTTTGCTTGACACATATTGTAGTTTATTGATACCGTAGTGTCTCAGTATGCCTCTCAAGGCGCTCTGAAACGCATAAAACTCCGATTTTCGTCCGTAATAGCGCGCACCAGTACGGTAACTCACTGAGTTATGTACAAGATGAAAATGAAGATTGGGCTTGTCCTCATGTACCGAGTAGAGGGCTTGATATTCTTGCCCTATATACTTTGCTGTATGTTGAGCAATTTCATTGGCAACAGCAGGATCATTCAATTCCCATGCCTCAAAGGAAATTATAAAGTGCCGAAGCTGAACACCATCCGTTTTGCCAAACCGCTCAGATACAAGCGTCATACTTCCGGCGGGATTTATAAGGTCAACGCCTACTCCGCCAAAATACCCATGGATTGCTTTGTCCGCGCGGAAAATGTATTCGGTAAGCACCTCCTTGGCGTCTTCATTAAAGTATCTGCCTTTTCCATTTGCAGTTTTTAATATTGCCATTTTAATCTCTCCTTATATTATCCTATATATTCTAATTATTATATATTATCTTATTAATTATCTATATACAGTGTATATAACTAATCTAATACATAATTTTAATCTACTTACTTTTACTTTCTATATTGGTAGCAAGGGGAAGAACAGTATATATGTCCTTCCCCTTGGGGGCCCAAGTATTCTTTACATAATCGTTAGTTCCGTTATAAAAAATTACCTTGCGTTTTGCTCTATAAATTCAGCCCTCACAAGCATTGCTGCCTTGTGGGGGCTAAATCTTCCATATGATGTTGACGCGGTTATCTTCCAGCAGGATGCGTTCTATAAACTCCGATGCTATCAGTTTCTTTTCCTCAAAGCTGGCGGCATCAAAGTCAAGACGTTTGCTGCATGGGGCCGGAGCTGTGCTTTGCGTAAGCAGAGTCTCGCGCTGTTTGTGAAGCTTGTCAATTTGCCTGGATATATATACGGCGGATATCTCGCTGCTCTCAGCCAAGGCATTGACCAGGCGCTCTATTTTTTGTTCCACGGCAAGAAGTGCCTCGGATATTTCCTGATTGTCTGTGCCTATGTCCTCCGCAGGACAGTCTGACAGCACATCTTTGATCTGAGCAGCAATCTGCTGCTCCAGCTCACGAAGGTCAATATGAATAGCTGCATCGCAGTTGGCCAGGTTGGAGCGGCCTGAGCATATCAGATAAAAACGTTTATCCGGTTTACTGTAGTTTATCTTCACCGCATAGCCACATTTATTGCATTTCATCAGTCCGGTAAGCCACGAGTATTTTCCGGCATTGGCGTGGGAAATCTGAGGGTTCTTTGCCAGCTTTTCCTGTACGCGGAGCCAAAGGCCGGAGTCAATAATTCCCCCGTGGTTGGCAACTGTTAATTGTTGTCCCTCGAGGGAATTGTACTTATTCCTGCTTCTGTCTCTTCGTCCGATAACATTACATGCGTGAACGCCGTCAAAAGCCTCTAATGGCTGCTGTATCTGCATACCCATAGCCAGATAGTGTAAATACACATCCTCGTCCGCGCAAACGTACAGAGGGCTATGTAAGAGGCGAGAGAGGGTAACATTGTCCCAAGCCTCGCGCTTAGGGCCGTGGATACCCTGCGCAGTCAGATCTCTGGCGATGCTGCGAAGGGAAACCTCCGGCCTTGCATACTCCTCAAAGATTTTCCGGACAATACTTGCCTGTCCGTTGGCGCGCAGCGATGACACCCGACGTTCATTGTCTGTGACCTTGATTAAATCAAAGCCATATGGAGCGGGGCCTCCTGGCCATGCACCCAGGGAAAAACGGTGAATATAGTTATCCTTGACACGTTCAGCAGTTGTCTCCCGCTCCAGCTGTGCAAAGACAAGCACGATGTTGAGCATTGCCCGACCGATAGGGGAGGATGTGTCAAAATTCTCGGTTACAGACAGGAACTCCACACCATACTTCTGAAACACCTCCCACAATCGACTGAAATCCGCTATAGACCGACTGAAGCGGTCAAGGCGGTATACATACACCTTTTTGATCTGACCCGCCTCTACGGCCTGCATAAGCTCTGTAAAGGCGGGGCGCTTTGTGTTCTTACCCGAAAAACCCTTGTCCTGAAAAACGCGGTAGTTCTCGTTCGCGTATTTGCGGCAGTACTCTATCTGCCCCTCTATGGACAAACTGTCTTTTTTGTCTATAGATTGTCTTGCGTAAATTGCGTCCATGGCTCAACCCTCCGAGCGATGCGCGCGTATAAGGAGAATGCAGCGGCGGTGAATTGCAGCCTGACGTGCCAGACGTTCTTTAACGTCTTTTGTTGTGAATGTGTTTGTAATAATCATGATAGTGTCCTCCTCATGAAAATGATATGTAGCTGAACCGAACCAATATTACTGAACGAACAGCCTTATGAGAAGGTTATGTCTTGTGTAAAACTTTACAAACGCACAGTGATTAGCCGCTTGGGCAGCTCTGGCTAACAAGGATGATATAAGGTCGCTTTTTGTCCACGATAACTTATATAGAAAGAATAAGAATTTTCCCTACAAAATCACTTTTCCTACAAGCGTAAGTTGTGATATAATTAGCAAAAAGGAGTGAATTCACAAATGCTAATACTAAAAACCGTTAAAAAGCTTTAATTCTATGTAAAGCTTTTTATAGCGCCGAAGGCGCGTCGGTTTTTTAATGAGACGGCACGCCGCGCAAAGCGCGGCGTGAGCGTGCGCAGCACGCGGAATTTCAAATTAAAGAATTTAATTTGAAATTAGTATAAACGATTATGATGACATTCTTTGCGGCTACCACGTTGATAAGCGTTATATGTACATCAAGGATATAGAAAAACAAAAAAAGGACCGTCGACAAGAGATTATCGATACAATTAATGCGAGAGCATATATTAGCAATAGAAACCGATGTTATCCACCCTATTCCACTCCACAATATCAAAATCCAGCGCTTTTCTTTTGGGCTATAAATGAGAATTTGCGGATACTTGGAACGAACCTGGAGCTTAATATGACCAGCATCGATGAATTGAGTCCTTATAGACAAAGAGAAATAAAAAGCGTATTGGGAGATTCGTGGTGGGAAGAACCTTTGCAAGACGTTTATTTTTATTTGGAAACACTACAATTTTCAGAATACTATAACGCGTTGCTGGCTTTTAAATGGGCAGCTCATTTGATATCATTTCCTTTGTTTGAGCAATATAACTGCGTACAAATGATTGACGGTAAGCTGTTTTGCAGATTATCCAACCAAAATGAGCTAAAGGATGATTATACTCGTATAGTACGATTAAGTAATGGTTTATACTTGTATAAGTATGATCCTCAAAAGAGTGTGAAGAAAGGCGAGCAAGGGGAAGGTTTGTTACTGCTGACTGATGAAATAGTGGGCGGATTAATCCGGCTGAATGGTGGTCAAAAGGATTTTTCATTACGAAAGAAAAAGGATTTGGGTAAACACTTGGTCGAACTGCATGAGGATGATCCGTACGCTAAAAGGAACAGATTAGAAGGCGAAAAGGTAGTGCGCTATCGGGAAGGTGTACTGGAATATGTTCCAACTATGGCTAAGGTACGATTCTCCCAAAAAAATGTTCCCGAATTGATATATTTGCCTTCTTTGGGCGGCTATCCAGAGGAGGCCAAGCCATCAAAGCGCCTGGAAAATACGTTGCTATCTTTAACAAATGGGGATTTAGATAAGTTAGATGTTCTGGCAGAATTTCTGGCACGTACATTTTGCATATCTGCACCGTCTAAGTACCTTTGGTATGTTCATGGAAATAGCGCAGCATTTGCCCAGTGGGTCGAAAAAATGGTTGAGGGCAAAACGTGCAGCACAGTTTACAATCCCAAGCTCACTCAGGCAAGAATGGATCTCATATATGATCAAATAAAACAGCACCTAATTCAGTTTAATTCTGATCCGATATCCGCAACAGAGTTCGCCAAATTGAACCACTCAAAATTAAATGGATACATAAACGGTGGTGAAATTATTGTCGTTGATGATCCCTATCAAATAAAGGAGACCGAAAGCTACTATCCCCTTGTTGCATTTTTTAGCGAGGGGAACAGTATGGACACTGAAAAAGCATTTAGATCATTACCATATAAGGAAATCAATGTTCCAGACGGATGGACCTCAAAAGACCTCTCCCGTGAGGATTTCCAATGGCTGAAAATTTGCTTAGTTGCGAAAGGGTTGCAGTTAATTCAAGGATATGAACGTCGCAAAGTACAATCGGAACAAATAAATATAGATCACGTTGTTCGTCGGTTTGCAAATGATTTTTGCAAGCGCATTAAAGACAGTCGTACTGGATGTAAAACGTTTTATAAAGCTTTGAAAAATTATTTAGATACTCTTCCGTATGATGGTAAGCTCGAAGGTTCGACCAAGACCACTGAATATGTGGCAGCACTAATGAATTGGGAGTGTAAAGATGACAGGAAGAACAAAAATAGAAAAGCCTTCTGGGATATCTATCTTGATGAGGACAAGCTAAATGCAGCGATAGAAGAAAACAAGGCCAAAAAAGAGCAAGAGCAGCAGGAACGGGCTGCTCGCAGCTTCCACGAATACTTAAACGAGATTACTGAGCTTGTAATCTGGTCGTAAAAACGTCCCTTGAAGCCGCTGCCAGTGGGGACAGTCTCGACTGGAAGGAGCTTTCGGCCTCGGAGATACATAAGCGTGTGACTGGGGGCGTGCAGGCGGGGAGCATTGTGCTGTTCCACAACGCCGCGCTGCACACGCCGGAGGCGCTGGCGGGGATAATCGAATACCTGCTGGCAAACGGCTATAATATTGTGCCTGTATCCGAGCTTTTGCTGACGGGGGAGTTTGAAATGGATCACACGGGCAGAATGTGCAGGCCCGGAACGGCCTGACGGATTCAGGTTTTACGCCGGTGCGGGGCAGCGTTTGCTTCCCTCACCGGCATTTTTTTGCCGAAGCAGAAAATAAATGCTGTTTTTCCAACAAAAAATGTCTTCTGAAGGCCTTTAATTATTGTCAATCGATTGACAGGCGCTTGACAATCGGCAGGATAGTAGTATAATATACATAAATTAAAGGGGAAAAAATTATAGTTTATGCCCTATTAAGTACACTGTAATCAATTCAATGACAAGGGATAAAATATATTTAGGAGGCAGTACGTATGTACAAAATTGTCAAAAAGGAGGCGCTCAGGCCCGCGGTCATACTTTACGAGATTGAAGCGCCTCGCATCGCCAGGAAGGCTCAGCCCGGTCAGTTCATAATCCTTCGCGTGGACGAAAACGGCGAGCGTATCCCCATAACCGTTCATGATACGGACGCTGAGAAGGGGACCGTCACCATTATCGTGCAGATCGTTGGTTCGACCACGGCCAAGCTCAATCACCTCAAGGAGGGCGATTGCCTCCAGGATTTTGTGGGCCCGCTGGGACGGCCTACGGAGACCGAGGGAAGGAAAAAGGTCTGCGTTGTCGGCGGCGGTGTCGGCTGCGCGATCGCGTATCCCGTGCTGCGTAAGTTCCACGAAAGCGGAGCGGAGGTACATGGAGTCATTGGATTCAAGAGCAAGGACTTCGTCATTCTTGAGGATAAGTTCCGCGAATCTTCCTCGCTGCTGAAGGTATGTACGGATGACGGCAGCTACGGCGAAAAGGGTCTCGTTACTCAGGCTCTGAAGCAGCTGATAGACGACGGCAACGAGTACGACGAGGTTTTCGCAATCGGCCCGATGATAATGATGAAGTTTGTCAGCGAAACCACGAGGCCGTACGGCATAAAGACCACGGTGTCGATGAGCCCCATCATGATAGACGGAACCGGCATGTGCGGCGGCTGCCGTCTCAGCGTCGGCGGCAAGACGAAGTTCGCCTGTGTCGACGGCCCCGACTTCGACGGTCACGAGGTGTCCTGGAACCTGGCTATCGACCGCAACAAGAGCTATATGGAGTTTGAAAGGCACAGATACGAAGAAACCTGCAGGCTGTTCCAGCAGGAGGAGGGTTAATGATATGGCCAACATGAGTTTGAAGAAGAACCCCATGCCCGCGCAGGAGCCTGAGGTTCGCAACAAGAATTATAGCGAGGTGGCTCTCGGCTACACCGAGGAAATGGCCCTTGACGAGGCAAAGCGCTGCCTTAACTGCAAGAACAGCCCCTGCATCAAGGGCTGTCCGGTACAGATACATATCCCCGAGTTCATCTCCAAGGTCGCGGAGGGCGATTTTGAAGCGGCGTATCAGATAATCGCGAAAACAAGCTCACTGCCCGCCGTGTGCGGCCGCGTCTGCCCGCAGGAGACCCAGTGCGAGATGCACTGCGTGCGCGGCATAAAGGGCGAGGCTGTCGGCATCGGCCGTCTGGAGCGTTTTGTTGCCGACTGGCACAACGCCCACAGCACCGAGAAGGCGGAAAAGCCCGAGCCCAACGGCCACAAGGTCGCGATAGTCGGCTCCGGCCCCGCGGGACTTACCTGCGCGGGAGACCTGATAAAGAAGGGCTATGACGTGACTGTGTTTGAGGCCCTGCATGTCCCCGGCGGCGTGCTGGTGTACGGTATACCCGAGTTCCGTCTGCCGAAGTCCATAGTCAAGAAGGAAGTCGACGGCCTCAAGGCTCTCGGCGTGAAGATCGAGACAAACACTGTTGTTGGCAGGACCATCTCCATCGAGGAACTCATGGAGGACGAGGGCTTTGAGGCTGTGTTCATCGGCTCCGGAGCAGGGCTTCCCATGTTCATGGACATTGAGGGAATAAACAGCCGCGGCGTCTGCTCTGCCAACGAGTTTTTGACCCGCATCAACCTCATGAAGGGCTACCTGCCCGAGTCTGACACGCCAGTGCAAAAGGTAAAGAACGTCGCGGTCATCGGCGGCGGCAACGTGGCGATGGACGCCGCCCGCTGCGCAAAGCGCCTGGGCGCGAATGTTTACATCGTATACCGCCGCGGCATGGATGAGCTTCCCGCACGTAGGGAAGAGGTCGAGCACGCCGAGGAGGAAGGAATAATCTTCAAGACCCTGACCAACCCGGTCGAGGTGCTTGCCAACGATGACCACGAGGTCACGGCAATACGCTGCATAAAGATGGAGCTTGGCGAGCCCGACTCCTCGGGACGTCCCCGTCCGGTGCCGGTTCCGGGAAGCGAGTTTGACATTGAGGTCGACACCGTTATCATGTCTCTGGGAACCAGCCCCAACCCGCTTATCAAGGACACCACGGATCATCTGGAGACAAACCGCAAGGGTGGCATAATCGTCAACGAGGACGGCTTGACCTCGCTGCCGAATATCTACGCAGGCGGCGACGCCGTGACCGGCGCGGCCACGGTTATCCTCGCCATGGGCGCGGGCAAAACCGCTGCCGCCGCGATTGATAAGTCGCTGAGCGGTAAATAATTGAAGCTTGAAAGAGGCCGTTTCTTTGAAACGGCCTCTTTTCGCGTCTTTATTTCCCCTTTGCCTGCTTTATGCTCAGGCTTATGCGGCCCTTCTTCGCGTCAGCGTCGAGAATCACGACTTTGACTATGTCACCGACGGAGAGTACCTCGTTCGGGTTCCTTATAAACCGGTCGGATATCTGGGAGATGTGCACAAGCCCGTCCTGATGGACACCTATGTCAACAAAGGCGCCAAAATCAATTACATTGCGCACTGTGCCGGTGAGCAGCATGCCGGGCTTTAGGTCCTTTATCTCCATAATGTCGCCGCTGCGCATTATGGGCGCAGGCAATTCTTCGCGCGGATCGCGGCCGGGCTTTGACAGCTCCCGGATAATATCGCGGAGCGTCGGAAGTCCGACCAAGCAGTCAGCAGCCAGCTTTTCAAGGCCGAGGCTTTCGGCTTTATGGGAAATGTCCGGCAGTCCGGCAGTTGTGACCTGCTCAAGAGAATAGCCGCACTCTTCCAGCAGCTTCTCCGCGGCCTTGTAGCTCTCGGGGTGGACGCCCGTGTTATCGAGGGGGTATTTGCTCTCAGGAATGCGAAGGAATCCCGCACACTGTTCGTAGGCTTTTGGGCCGAGCTTGGGTACATTTAGCAGCTCCTTACGGCTCTTGAATGGGCCGTTTTCTTCGCGGTAGGCGACAATGTTTTTCGCTGTGGTTTTCGTCAGGCCGGAGATATAGCCCAGCAGAGAGGGGGATGCGGTGTTCAAATCCGCTCCCACGGAGTTTACGCAGTCCTCGACCACCGCTCCGAGGGCCTCGGACAGGCGCGCCTGCGGCATATCGTGCTGGTACTGCCCTACGCCGATGGCCTTCGGGTCTATTTTCACCAGCTCGGAGAGCGGGTCCTGCAAGCGCCGCGCTATTGAAACAGCCGAGCGCAGATTTACGTCGTAGTCGGGAAACTCCTCCGCGGCGAGCTTTGAGGCCGAATACACGGACGCGCCGGACTCGCTGACCACCATGTAGCTGACCTGGGGCATGGTGCTTATAAGCTCGGCAATGAGCTTTTCGGACTCGCGCGAGGCGGTTCCATTGCCGATGGCGATGTTCTCTATGCCGTATTTGTCTATAAGGCGTGTGAGCACGCTCTTTGCCTCGGCAACCTTGTTGTAGGGCTGGGTGGGATATATGACCGCCGTGTCGAGCACCTTGCCTGTACCGTCAACCACGGCAAGCTTGCAGCCGTTGCGGTAGCCGGGATCGAAGCCGAGAGTGACCTTACCCTTCACCGGGCGCTGCATCAGCAGTGGCTTCAGGTTCAGCGCAAAGCTTCGTATAGCCCCGTCGCAGGCCGTCTCCGTCAGCGCGTTCCGTACCTCGCGCTCGATGGAGGGATAGAGCAAGCGGGAATAGGAGTCCTCTACGGCCGAGCGGACGAAATCGCCGTATGGCCGTCCGGCTATGACAAACTGCCGGATGAGCGGCGGCAGGGCGGTCGGCCCGTCAACGTTTATGGAAAACTTCAAATACCCCTCGGCCTCGCCGCGGTTGAGAGCGAGGACCTGGTGGCCCTGGAGCTTCGATACCGGCTGGGTGAAATCATAATATGTGCTGTAAACGGAGTCTTCCTCCTTGGCGGCCTTGGAACACGCGCTTCCGGAGCGCATTACGCACCCGCGAAGTGTCTGGCGTGCAGCGGCGCTGTCGGACACTGTTTCGGCGATGATATCCGACGCGCCGGCAAGCGCGTCCTGAGCCGTTTCCACGCCCTTTTCGGCGTTGATGTATTCCGAGGCAAGCTCGGAGATGTCCGGGGCGTTTTTGTCCTGGCGCAGCAGCAGCTCAGCCAGAGGCTCGAGCCCCTTTTCCTTCGCGATCGTCGCGCGGGTGCGACGCTTCGGGCGGTAGGGGAGATAAATATCCTCAATTTCAGTGAGCGTTTTCGCCGCGTCTATTGCTTTGACAAGCTCGTCGGTAAGCTTGTCTTGCGCCTCGATCGCGCCCTTGACCTCCTCGCGCCGCTTTTCCAGCCCGCGCAGATAGGCAAGGCGCTCCTCCAGCGTTCGCAGCACGCCGTCATCCATTGAGCCGTGCAGCTCCTTGCGGTAGCGGGCTATGAAGGGGATTGTGCTGCCCTCGTCCAGCAGCTGCGCGACATTTCTTACATGCTCATCGCTCTGTCCGAGCTCCTGGGCCAGAATTTTAATGATGTCCTGCATTTGTTTGATCTGTCCTTTGCTTTGTTTTTTACTCCCGCTAATGAGCCCTGACGAAAGTCAGGGCTCATCTTATCGCGGTTTTATTCTTCCTTATAGATATTCATGTACTCGTCGTAGGTCATCATGCGGTCGATAATGCCGTCGGGAGTTATCTCGATTATGCGGTTTGCCACGGTCTGGGTTAGCTCATGGTCGTGGCTGGTGAAGATTATATTGAAGGGGAAGGCACTCATGCCGTTGTTGAGAGCCTGCACGCTTTCAAGGTCAAGATGGTTTGTCGGCTGGTCGAACAGCAGCACGCTGCGGCCCTCGAGCATCATCTTGCTGAGCATACAGCGCACCTTTTCACCGCCGGAGAGAACCTTCACGCTCTTGTACACCTCGTCGCCGGAAAAGAGCATGCGGCCAAGAAAGGTGCGAAGGTAGCTCTCGCGCTTATCCACGGAGAACTGGCGCATCCAGTCAATGAGGTTTTCGTCATGGCCGGCAAAGTAGCTCTCGTGGTCCTTCGGGAAATACGACTGAGTGGTGGACACACCCCACTTTATAGTGCCCTCATCCGGCTCAAGCTCGCCGGCAAGGAGCTTGAACATGGTTGTGACGGCAATCTCGCTGCTGCCGATGAGGGCGATTTTGTCCTCCCTGCCCATGATGAAGCTGACGTTGTTGATAAGCTTCACGCCGTCCACTGTCTTGCTCACGCCGTCGACAAAGAGCCTGTCCTTGCCGGGCTCTCGCTCGGCCTTGAAGCCGACCCAGGGATAGCGGCGCGAGGACGCGGGCAGCTCCTCCACGCTTATCTTTTCCAGCAGCTTGCGGCGGCTGGTGGCCTGGCGGGACTTGGATTTGTTGGCGGAGAAGCGGGCGATGAAAGCTTGCAGCTCCTCAATCTTCTGCTGGGCCTTCTTGTTCTGATCCTTCATCAGCTTCTGGATAAGCTGGCTGGACTCGTACCAGAAGTCGTAGTTTCCGACGTACATCTTTATCTTGCCGTAGTCTATATCGACGATGTGGGTGCACACATTGTTGAGGAAGTAGCGGTCATGGGAGACAACGAGCACGGTGCCGTCGTAGTCCATGAGAAAATCCTCAAGCCAGACCACGGAGGCAAGGTCAAGGTTGTTTGTCGGCTCGTCCAGCAAAATGATATCCGGCGCGCCGAAAAGGGCCTGGGCAAGCAGGACCTTGACCTTCATGCGCGGGTCCATGGCGGACATCTGAGTGTAGTGAAGGTCAACGGGAATGCCGAGTCCCTGGAGTATTTTGGAGGCATCGGACTCGGCCTCCCAGCCGCCGAGCTCGGCGTATTCCTCCTCCAGCTCCGCGGCGCGAAGACCGTCTTCGTCAGAGAAGTCCTCCTTTTCATATATGGCATCCTTTTCGTTGCCGCACTGGTACAGACGCATGTTGCCCATTATGACGGTATCCATGACGCTGTATTCATCGTACATGCTCTGGTTCTGCTTGAGCACGGACATCCTCGCCCTGGGGTCAATGTAAACATGCCCGCTGGTGGACTCCACCTCGCCGGAGAGTATGCGCAGGAAGGTGGACTTGCCGGCGCCATTTGCCCCGATTATGCCGTAGCAGTTGCCGCGGGTGAATTGCAGGTCCGCCTGGGAAAAAAGGACCTGGCCGCCGTATTGTAAGCCTAAATTTTCAACAGTTATCATTTTTAGCTCCTAAAAAACTTAAAATACCTTGTCTGTGAGTCAAATGTGGTATAATCATCCGTGTAGACTTATTAAGTATACCATAAAATACCGCGCCATGTACAGTATTTTCAAAAAACTGAGTGAAAAAACAAAAAAGCTATTGACATTCCACCTTGTGTAACATGTACCATGTGGCTTGCAAGGGGAGAAGGAGTAAGGCAATGAGGATCAAAGAAGTAGAGGACATCGTCGGAATAACAAAGAAAAACATACGCTTTTATGAGAAAGAAGGGCTGCTCAGCCCGGGAAGGGAGAGCGAAAACGGCTACCGCAATTATGACGAGGCCGATGTATGGCGGCTCAAGCAGATAAAGCTGCTCCGGACGCTGAATATGCCGATAAGCGATATCAGGCTGCTTTTCGAGGGGGGACTGTCCCTGTCAGAGGCGGCGCGGCGGCACATTGACGCGCTCGACAGGCAAAGGCGAAGCATTGAAAAAGCGCGGGTGATGTGCGGAATACTGCTCGAGGAACAGTCAGATATTAATTCTATTGATATCGATTCATATCTCTCGGAGATCGACAGGCTTGAAGGGGAGGGGGTGACATTTGTGGATATTCGGAAAAATGACGTAAGGAAAAAATATGTGGAATCTGTGGCGGCATGCGTCGTGGTCGTTGCCGTTGTGATGCTGCTTCTTACCGGCGTGCTCTATACTAACAAGATTTACCCGACACCAAAGGGGATTTTTTTGACCACTATCGCTGTGCTGGCAATAGTGGCTATCGGCACCGTGGCATCACTTATATCAAGGATCAGGGAAATTAAAGGAGGAGAAGAAAATGATCTTGGTAAATACTGATTATATCACAGGCAAAAATCTTGAAATGCTCGGCATAGTGAAGGGCAGCACGATACAGTCCTCACACGCCGGCAAGGACATAGGCTCTGCGTTCAAAACCCTCGTCGGCGGCGAGCTGCACGCCTACAATGATATGATGAACACCGCCCGCGCCCTTGCCACAAAGCGCATGACCGAGGAGGCGGAGGGGCTGGGCGCGGATGCCGTGGTGAATATCCGCTACGCCTCCGCCTCCGTCATGCAGGGCGCCGCGGAGGTCATGGTGTACGGCACAGCCGTGAAGTTCGTTTGAGGTTTATAAAATATGCAGCAAAAACGCCCCTTCGGGGGCGTTTTTGAGCGTGTCGAAAAAGTGGCAAAGCCACTTTTTCGAGAAGGCTTCGCTCCGCTCTGCGCACTCGCTGTCCGCCGCTGGCGGACAACTCGCACGCTCGCTACGCGCAAAGTGTTTTTTCCGACGTACACGCCGCCGGAAAAAACGATTAGACTTTTTTCGCGGCGTGCGCGCCGCGAACTCTACGAGGTTTTTTGCTGTTTTCGGGGGCTTGCGCGAGCTTATGGCCGCAGGCCCATGCCGCCCTCGAGGGTGAGGGTTTCGCCGGTGAGGTACTTGAAGTCGGGGCTGGTCAGCTGGACGCAGACGCGGCCGATCTCGGTCTCGGGGTCGCCGTAGTGGCCCATGGGGGGCATTTTGACGTTGGCCTTGAAGGCCTCGGGATAGGCGTTCTGGAAGTTCTCCAGCTGGGCGGTCCAGGCGATGGGGCAGATCACGTTCACGTTGATGCCGTCGGGGCCCCACTCGGTGGCGGCTACACGGCTCAGGCCGCGGATGCCCTCCTTGGCGGCGGCGTAGGCACACTGGCCGTAGTTGCCGAACAGGCCGGCGCCGGAGGCGAAGTTGATGACAGAGCCCTTCGTCTCCTTCAGATGGGGATAGCAGGCCTGCATGTAGTAGAACGCGGCGTACAGCCCGGAATAGACGGCCAGGTCGAACTGCTCGGTGGAGTGGTCGGCCAGGGTCACGCCGGAAGCGGAGGCCTGGGCGTTGTTGATGAGCGCGTCGATGCGGCCGAAGGCCTTGACGGTCCCGTCAATGACGTGCTGTACGGTGGCCTTGTTGTCGGTGCCGGAGGCCACGTCGGCCTGGACGGTGAGCACCCTGACGCCGTAGAGCCGCTCGAGCTCATCCTTGGCGCCGTCCAGCTTTTTGACGTTGCGCCCGGTGATGACGATGTTGGCGCCCTCCTTGGCAAAGGCGGTGGCGATTCCGTAGCCAATGGAGCCGCAGCTTCTGCCGTCGCTCAGGACGGCCCGGCCCGCGCCGGTGATGATAACAGTTTTACCAGTCAGATGTCCCATGTGAAAATCCTCCGTTCTTTTAAAAATCAGGCACAGGATTTTTGCCTTTGATATTATACCACAAAAACGGAGCTCATGGTTCAATAAATTTCGTTATTTTGCAATAAATTCGCAAGACTGTAGGAATGCACAAAAATCAGGCGGGCGGGTGGGCGCTCAGGCCAGCTCCAGATACAGCTCCTTATACAGTTTCGCTGAATTCTCCCAGGACAGGTCCTTGGCCATATCCCGCTGTACCATTTCGTCCCAGCACCAGCGGTTTTCAAAATAGAAGTTCTTGGCCCTGTTGATGGCGTCGAGCAGCAGTCCGGCGTCGTAGCGGTCAAAGGTGAAGCCGTTGCCCGTGCCGGCGTACACGTTGCAGGGCTCGACCGTATCCTTCAACCCGCCGGTCTCCCGGACGATGGGCACCGTGCCGTAGCGCATGGCGATCAGCTGCGTCAGCCCGCAGGGCTCAAACTGGGACGGGACAAGCAGCGCGTCCGCTCCGGCGTAGATCCTGTGGGAGCGCGCCTCGTCATACATGATGCAGGAGCACACGTTCCCCTTGTAGGCGTTCTCAAAATACCGGAAGGAGTTCTCGTATTCGTACTCCCCGGTGCCGAGCACCACGATCTGCGTATGCTCGTCCATGACCTGCGGCAGGATGGCGTTGACCAGATCCAGGCCCTTCTGGTTGGTCAGGCGGGAAATCAGCCCGATCACAAATTTGTGGCCGTCCTGCTCCAGCCCCAGCTCTTCCTGTAATTTGCGCTTGTTTTCCTTTTTCGCGGCAAGCACGTTCGCGATGCCGTAGCTGGCGTGCAGCAGGGTATCTGCGGAAGGATTCCAGATATCGTAGTCGATGCCGTTTACGATGCCGCGCAGCTTACCGGAATGATAGCGCAGGTGCGCGTCCAGGCCCTCGCCGTAGTAATCGCTCTGGATCTCGCCGGCGTAGGTCGGGCTCACCGTCGTGATGGCGTTGCAGTATGCAAGCCCGCCCTTCATCATGTTCGCGTTGTCCCAGCCGGTCTTGAGCGCATCCTTGTTGAAGACGTAATCCGGCAGGCCGGACCAGTAGCGGACGGACGGGATGTTGTAGATCCCCTGGAAGCGCAGGTTGTGGATGGTCAGGACGGTCTTTGCCCCGGCCAGCTTTGTCCCGGAGAAGTGGGTCCTCAGATAGACCGGCACCAGCGCTGCCTGCCAGTCATGGCAGTGGATGATGTTGGGGATCCAGTCCAGATAGTTCAGCGCCGCCAGCGCCGCCTTGGAAAAGTAGCAGTATTTCGGGATGTCGTCAACGAGATTGGTGTACGGATTTCCGGCGCTGAAAAATTCCTCGTTGTCAATGAAATCATACACCACGCCGTCCCAGACATACTCCATGATGCCCACGTAGAAGGAGCGGCCGTCCGCGAACAGGTCCATCTCAAACGAGCCGCGGTATACCATCTTCTGCTGATACTCCCAGGGGATGCATTTGTAGCGGGGAAGTATGACCTTCACGTCGCAGTTGTCCTTCACCAGCGCCTTGGGCAGCGCGTACATGACGTCGCCCAGGCCGCCGGTCTTGACGAAGGGATAGCACTCCGAGCCGATAAACGCGACGCTGCGCCTGGGGGAGACATAGGCTTCTTCCGCCGGAGCGGCGGCTTTCGCGGGCTCCTCCTTTTCTACAGGCTCCGCCGCCGGGGACTCTTCCGCGACTGCCTCCGCGGGCTCCTCCGCAGGCTCCGCCGCAGCGGGCTCTTCCGCGACTGCTTCAACGGCGGCTTCCGCGGGCGCGGTCTTTGGCTGCTCTTCCGGGAGCGCTTTTGCTTTTTTCGTCTTCGGCGCGGCCTTGACGGCCTGCTCCTCGAGGGCCTCAAGCGGCTTGTCCGCTTTTTCCTTTTTGACAGGCTGGGCCCGGCGCTTTGCCGCCGCCGGGGCTTTGCTCCTGCTTGCTGTTTGCACATCTTTCTTCTGTGCCATATGTATCACCTCATATAAAATGTAATAGTTGTCTTATGTGCAACCACATCATGGCTATTATAGCACACTTGTGTATCAAAATAAATCGAAGCGTAGATTTTTTTATGTTTTTTTCCGGGCGCGGCGGGGCGTTTACGGATTTTTGACCCAGCCAACGCGGCCGCTGACGGGCGGGGTCTCGTGGAAGCGGGCCGTTTTGTCGCGGTGGGTGTCGTTCCATTTGTCGAAGCCAAGGGCAGAGATGTGGGGCCCGTAGGCGCAGTTTTCAAAGACGCAGAGGCCGTAGTCTCGCCAGGGGCGGGCCAGAAAGATGCTGCCGGGGGTGACGCCTTCCTCCGCGGTAAAGCGGCAGTCCCGGAAGCGGAAGCCCTCGCCCTGCTCCGGGGCGTGGGCGGGCGCGGCGGCGTAGCCGATGTTGCGCGCGTCGCGCAGGGAGCGGATCTCGCAGCGGTCAAACAGCGCCTCGCCGCAGCCGAAAATGAAGTCCACCGTCCCCTCGATAAGGCAGCCGGTAAAGCGCTGCCGGCAGGGCTTGTCCTGCCGCAGATGCTCCGGCAGAAAGCCGTCGTAGCGCTCGATAAGGTCGCCGGGCAGGGGGCCGAGAAAAAGCGTGTCCTGCGTCGAGCTCAGGCGGCAGCGCTCCATTGTGAAGCCGTCGCCGTAGACGGTCAGGGCCACCTCCTGGCCCTTTTCCTCCGGGCGGAGGGCGCCGTTGATTATGGACAGGTCACGCATGGTGACGCCGTCGGCGCACACTGCCAGCGTCCAGGTGCGGAAGGTGTTCAGCTCTACGCCCTTTTCGTCGGGCTTTTTTGCGTAGTCGTCCCAGATTATGCGGGTGCGGTCCGCCCCTGCGCCGAGGACGGTCAGCCCTGGGGTGAAGACGGTGGATTTTATCCTGTAGTCTCCCCCGGCCAGCTCAAGGGTTTCGCCGGGGCGGGCGCTGTCAAATGCCTGCTGAAGGTCGCAGCCGGGGTCAATGCGAAGCATGGGGAAGCCTCCTTTCGGTTGAATGTATCATAAACCGCCTTGTTTCCCGTGCCTGCGCCCGGAAACGAAGGAAATCTTTTTTGTGCATAAATTTTATTATTTTATCTATATACATGCAAGGAGACAAAATATATAATTATAAAAGAATGTGAGCGGCTAAAAGCGGCATTTTGCACAAAAAGTGTTAATAAATTTTGACATAGAGGCAGACAAGGGCGGGGTCAAACCCGCGCGGGACGATACATATACATAAGGCGGGTGAGCGTCCGGGTGAAAAGGCAGCGGACATGGAAGGAATACAGGGCTATTGATTTGTCGCTGCTGGCGCTTGCACTGGCGATTTTTGAGTTTATTATAGTCCGGGCCTCAAACTGGTGGTTCCCGGGCCAGCCCTTTACGGTGTCGCTGGCGGCGGCCATGGCCTCCATCGTCTATATGCGATGGGGAGCGTGGGGCGCTATCCACGCGTTCGAGGCGGGATTTGTTTTCTGTTATTTCTCCGGAGGGACCGGGGAGCAGTTTATTATTTATTGCGTCGGCAATCTCCTTTCCGCGGCGGCGGTGCTTTTGCTAAGGGCCGTCGGGAAGGAGCGGGTGCGCGCGGGAAGGCTTTCCCTGCTGTTCCCGCTGCTGGTCCAGCTGCTGATGCATGCGGGGAGGGCTATCGTGGCGCTGGCGCTGGGCGCCGGGCCGGGCGATGCGCTGGGCTTTTTCACCACGGACAGCCTTTCCCTGCTCTTTACCTTTGTGATCATCTGGATAGCGAGAAAGCTGGACGGTGTCTATGAGGATCAAAAACACTACCTGCTCCGCATCCACGCGCAGCAGGAATAAAAAGGAGGAGGTAAACTATGAAAGTTAGGGCAGCGGATTTTCTCGAGTTTGACAAAGAAAAAAATGTCTACCGAGTAAGTCCGGAGCAGGCCGTTCGCGACGACGTGGAAAAGCACTACTGGAAGCATGTGGGCGTGACTATCGCCAAGGACTGGCGGCTGTATCTCATGCTGGTTCCCATGCTGCTTGTATTCCTGTTCTGGCGCTATTTCCCAATGTACGAGCTGCTGGGATGCTTCAAGGTATCAGACGACGTTGTGCCCGTTTCACAGCAGCTGTTTTCCGGCTTCTCGTATTTCAAGCGGCTGTTGGTTGGCGGGGACACCCTTTCCACCGATTTCTGGAGAGCGCTGCGCAACACGTTCATCCTCAGCTTCTACGGGTTGTGCTTCGGCTTCCCGATCCCCATCATCCTGGCGCTGTTCTTTAACGAGATCCGTTCCAACGCCGCGCGGAGCATCTATCAGGTGCTCACCTACCTGCCGAAGTTCATGTCTACCGTCGTTATGACCTCTCTGGTGACCATGCTGGTCAAACAGGGCTCCCTCACAACCGGTATGGGCATTGTCAGCCAGGCGCTGGCGAACCTCGGACTGGTCAGCAGCGAGGTGGCAAACGGAGGACTGCTGAACAACCCGTCCTTCTTCCGCTCGATCTATCAGATAAGCGGGATCTGGGAGGGCGCGGGCTACGACAGCATCGTCTTCTTCGCGGCGATCATCGCCATATCGCCCACCAGCTATGAGGCCGCACAGATCGACGGCGCGGACAAGATGGCGCAGATGCGCTATGTGGTGCTGCCCAGCATCCTGTCCACCATCGTCATCATGCTCATCACCCGTATCGGCTCGCTGCTGAACATCGGGTATGAAAAGGTCCTGCTGCTGTACAACACCAACACCTATGTCACCGCCGACGTGGTGTCCACCTTCGCCTACCGGCAGGGCATGGCCGCCGGAGCAGGCACGGGCATTGCCGCCGCGGCGGAGATGATGAACAACGTCATCGGGATGCTGCTGGTCATAGGCGCCAACACCATCGCGCGCAAGGCGTCCAACACCTCGCTGTACTGACGGGAGGGGCGACATGAAAAGAAAACTTGAAATTTCCGAGCTGATATTCAAGATAATCAGCTACACCCTGCTGACAGTGTTCGCCCTGTGCTGCCTGTACCCCTTCGTGTACGCGATCTCCGCGTCCATCAGTGAACGCGCCGCCGTGGAATACGGCCAGGTCGTCCTGTTTCCAAAGGGCATACAGTTCGACGCCTTCGCCCGTATGTTCGGCAACAACATGTTCTGGAACGCGTATTCCAACACGCTGTTCCTGACGCTGTACGGCACGCTGTGGTCCATGCTCACCGCCATCCTGGGCGCTTACGCCCTGAGCAAGCGGCGGCTGCTGTTCCGCAAGTTCTTCAACTTCTTCCTGGTGTTCACGATGTGGTTCTCCGCCGGCATTGTGCCGCAGTACCTCAACTACATCGCCACCCAGAAGGTGTTCAACAGCGTGGGCATCATGGACGACAAGTGGCTTGTCGTTATCGCCATGGGCATGGCGGCAATGAACATCATCCTGCTGCGCAACGCTTTCGAGGGCGTCCCGTCAGAAATTGAGGAGGCCGCCATCGTGGACGGCGCCAGCGAGTTCCAGGTGCTCAGCCAGGTGTACATACCCATGAGCAAGTCCACCATCGCCACCGTGGCGCTGTTCTTCGCAATTTCCCGCTGGAACGGCTACTTCTGGGCACGGCAGATGATCTCCAACCCCAACGAGCAGCCGCTTCAGGTGTTCATCCGCCTCCAGCTGGAGCAGTACACCGACCCCGAGGTCATAGCGGGCTGGAACGAGGCCTTCGCCTCCGACTCCGTTATCTACGCGCTGATCGTCTGCTCCATCGTACCTATACTTATTATCTATCCCTTCATCCAGAAGTACTTCGCCAAGGGCGTCAACGTCGGCGGCGTGAAGGAATGATACTCAAATGACGCGCTCCCCGGAGAAGTCCGGGGGAAACAGATCTGTTTTAAGGAGGACCTTATGAAAAAGTTTAAAACCCTGACCGCGCTGCTCCTCGTGGTCGTGATGACTGTCGCGCTGTTTTCCGGCTGCGGCCCCAGCCTTGAGGTTCAGAGCTCCGGCACCTCGCAGTCCGACACCTCGCAGTCCGGCACCGGCACCACCCCCAGCAGTAGCGGCAGCTCCTCGAACGGCAGCGACCAGCCTGGCAGCGCAGAGCCCGCAAGCCTGAGCTTCGCCCAGGGCACCGTGCTCCGCATGGCCACCGGATACAACAAGTCCAACACCGGCCTGTTCTTCGACGCTGACACCGCCGGCGAGGGCATCACCCTTGCCAACGGCAAGACCTACCACACCGGTGAGCTCAAGCCCACCTGGGAGGTAGTCGAGGAAAAGCTGGGCATGGTATTTGAGGACAAATACCAGGGCAACAGCGCCAGCGCCGAGTTCGATTACTGGAAAGAGCGCCTTGGCGACGTTGACATGGTCAGCGGCACCGCCACCAAGCTCAACGAAAACGGCATCGCCGGCAACATGGTCAACATCGCCGAGTATCTGGATATGATGCCCAACTTCAAGGCCTATCTGGAGGCCAACCCCATCGTGCGCATGTCCATCACCGGCGACACCAGCACCGGCGCCATCTACTTCAGCCCCTACTTTGACGGCGTGGACGACATCGAGCGTATGCCCCTGATGCGTACCGACTGGGTCGAGAAGCTGCTCAACGGCGAGGGCGAGTTCACCGCCGACGCCAGCGGCAAGACCGCAAACCCCGTCTACGAGCCCTATATGCCCACCTCCGGCAAGATCGAGATCGACGTTGTCAAGGCTGACGGCTCCGGCACCGAGAAGGTCACCAAGGACTATGATGCCGCCGGAAACATCATCGCGAACATGAACGCCGCCGGCTCTATGAGCGGTGTGGACGCGGTCAACATGCTCCGCACCTACATCGACGAGGCGTACGGCGGATACTACGGCACCGACCGAGCAAACCTGTTCGTGGGCCAGAACGCCGCCTGGGACGCCGACGAGCTGACCGCCCTGCTGCGCTGCGTGGTGGCCAACCCCCAGACCCTCAACGGCACCGGCTCCATCCAGGGGCTGTTCTCCCGCGAGGACGACAACAACCAGCGCCGCGTTGATATGTTCCGCTTCGCCGGCACCCTGTTCGGCGTGCGCGGCCTGGAGTCCCGCCAGGATTACCTGTACGTGGGCAGCGATAACGCCATGCACGACGCACGCCAGGAGCCCGAAGCCTACCAGGCTATGGAGCGTATGCACGCCATGGTGCAGGAGGGCCTGATCTCCGAGGCGTTTGTGAAGAACTCCTCCGAGAACTCCGGCACCTATCTGGAGAACGACCTGGGCTTCATGCACTACGACTACAACCAGACCCAGACCCTGATGAACGCCACCAAGCTGAACAAGAACGGCGATGAGGGCGAGAAGTACATGGCCGTCATGATTCCCGTGGCGCGCTGGTACGACGGCAGCGACCCCAACGGCGTGTACATGCGCTTCAGCGAGTCCTGGCGTTCCGTCAAGACCGACGGCTGGGGCATCTCCGTGGCCGGCGTGGGCAAGGACCAGGATAAGCTGTATGCCTGCCTGGCGCTGATCGACTTCGCCTACTCCGAGGAGGGCCAGATCCTTATGAGCTACGGACCCGAGGAGTGGCGCTCGAGCGAGACCTTCACGTTCAACGGCAAGGAAATGCCCAAGATTTCCGACGATTGCTGGAATGAGCTGTGGGATCTTGCCAACGGCAACTACACCAACTACGCCCGCTGGTATCTGGGCTCGACCCTGTCCTTCATGAAGAGCCAGGCCTTCGAGTACCAGTGCACCCACGAGGTCGGCCAGGAGGGCGCGGGCTACATCTCCACCGCCATCGGCCTTGGCACCATCAAGCACCCCGAGCTGGCAATGGCCAGTAATCCCTGGTACACCATCGTTCCCACCGTCCTGCCCACCACCAAGGTTGAAAACGACACCGTCAACGGCTACACCGATCTGACCGACCGCTTCAACCAGCAGAAGGACGGCGCGAACATGCTGCTTGACATCATCATCAACGGATACACCGAGTCCGGCATGCAGGATGCCCAGAGCACCGCGGACACCGTGACCAACTCCTGGTCCGGCAAGCAGTACCTGGCCATCAAGGAAGATGCCTGGCAGCGCGACATTTCCTATTACAACGCACTCAGCTGACCGGGCAAGCCGGCCCGAAGCGAGTTGAGTATATCCGCATCCGCGGATAAGCTATAAAACCGGCATAAAGCCAGTGAATCAGTCATGATCCTCCGTCCCGCGCGGTTGCGGGCGGGGCGGGGCGACATGCTCTCTCTGGGAGGAGGTCGTCATGTATAAAAAGCAAATGACCGCGCAGAAAATTATTTGTATGGCGGCTATCATTGTCAGCGTGATATTTTTCCTGTACGCGCTCGGCATCATGACCGATTTGTATGATAGCCTCTATGATACAATGCGCAATCCCAACGACGTTTATCAGACCGACGTTCCCGGCTCTATCGTTTATTATCAGATGCAGGAGTTCAACCGGATGTTCCTCATGCTCAGCATCGGTCAGATCCTGCTGGGAGTGCTGCTTTACCTGACCAACACGCACTGCCGCAGAAGGTACTACATCGGCAACTTCGTCACCACCGGGCTGTTTATAGCGGGCGGCGTGTACAACGCCGTGTTCGCCCACTATTACATCGAGATCTTCAAGGCCAGATTCCTTCAGGTGGATTTCGCCGCGCTGAAGGAGCATGCCGAGATGTGGGGCACGCTGTACACCGAGTCCACCTTCTGGTTCGACGCGCACTACTTCGTGTTTGGGCTGGTGCTCATTGCGTGCGTCCTGCTGGCGGTCAACGCGGTCTGGAAGGTGCGCCTGATGAAGGATGAACAGGCGCTCGTGGAAGAAGGAAGGAGGATCGCCGGATGAACAGCGAAGAACGCGCCATAAAACGGGACCGGATGCGCTTTATCAAAAATTCCATGGCCGCAAATCTGGCTCTCCTTGGAATTCTGGCAAACGTATTCTATTTCGTGAGCATCTGCAAGTCCGATGTGGACACCTACTACTACAACTATATCATCGGCATTTCAATTATTTACAACCTGGTCTTCATGCTGGCGGTGTTCCTTTCCTCCGAGGGCGTGAAGAACTACAAGAAGAATTATTCCTATCTGCTGGCCGCCGCCGGCGTGATTCAGATCGTGCGGATATTCATTATCCCCGTGAAGGCACACGCCACCGAGGTCATCGTCAACGGCGAGACCGTGCTGGTTATGCAGAACGCTCAGTTTACCCGGGTGCTGGTTTACCTGGTTGTCTCCGCGGCCTGCCTCATCGGCTCGGCTGTGGTCAACTACATCCGGTGCGGCGAGCTGGAAGCACACCTCAAGACCCTGGGCATCCAGGGCGCGTAAGGAGGCGAAGACATGGCAACACTGAATTTGCAGCATATCGACAAGATATATGACAATAACGTGCAGGCGGTCTTTGACTTCAATCTGGACGTGAAGGACGGCGAGCTGATAGTCCTGGTCGGCCCGTCCGGCTGCGGCAAGTCCACCACGCTGCGCATGGTGGCCGGCCTGGAGGACATCTCCAACGGCAAGCTGCTGCTCGACGGCAAGGACATCACCGCCACCCCCGCCAAGGACCGCGACATGGCCATGGTGTTCCAGAGCTACGCCCTGTACGGCCACATGACCATCTATGAGAACATGGCGTTCTCCCTGACCCTGCGCAAGGAGAACCCCAACGTCATCCACAAGAAGGTGCTGGCGGCGGCGGAGATACTCGGCCTGACCAGCCAGCTGAACAAAAAGCCCGCGCAGCTGTCCGGCGGCCAGCGCCAGCGCGTGGCAATGGGCCGCTCCATCGTGCGAAACCCGAAGGTGTTCCTGTTCGACGAGCCGCTTTCCAACCTCGACGCGAAGCTTCGCGGCGCGACACGGCGCGAGATCCTGCTGCTGCACAAGCGGCTTCAGGCCACCATGCTTTACGTCACGCACGACCAGACCGAGGCGCTGACCCTGGCTGACCGCATCGTGTGCATGTCCATGGGCCACGTACAGCAGGTGGGCACGCCGCTGGAGCTGTACGACTCCCCGGCAAACGTGTTCGTGGCAAGCTTCATAGGCCTGCCGCCCATGAACTTCTACGACGTGCATGTCGACGGCGAAAAGCTCACCGGCGCGGGCTTCCAGGTGTCACTCAGCACTGAGGAGCAGCACACCCTGCGCGCGTACAACAACAAGGACATCATCCTTGGCGTGCGCCCGGAGAACATCGTCGAGGGCACCGAGGTGCCTGTCACCGTGACCACCAACGAGAACCTGGGTATGAACACCCTCGTTCACGGACACATCGGCGGCGCAAAGGCAGCCGGCACAAAGATCTCCGCCAAGCTCAAGGGCTGGCGGGACTACAAGAGCGGCGACACGGCGACCTTCAACTTCAAGCGCAAGCATTTCTTCGACAAGGAGACTACCAACGCTATCAAAGGGGGTGAGGGATGATGGCGGAAAACAAGAACAACAAGGGCGTGGTGGAGCTGGAGATGCAGCACCGCAAAAGCGCGGGCGCCATGGCCAGGGAGTCCTGGCGTAAGTTCCTCGTATCCCTCAAGCGCCGCCCGCAGATGATCCCCCTGGTGGTGCTGGTCGTGGCGTTCCTGTTTTACTCCCTGAACCTGATGCACGTTTCGGATACCACCGCCCGCATCCAGGGCCCGGGCATGGGGCTCGCCGGCTTCGCGACGATGCTGTTTTCCATGCTGTCGTTTATGTGCTTTCTCAACGCCTTCCCCTATCGGAAAAAGCCCAACATTCCAATGGTGGTGCTGATGTTCGTGCTCATCGCCATCGTGATCGGCGCGGACGCGTATTACATCAGCGCGATCCTCAACGCGGTCACCCGCGCGGACAACCCGATCGTGATCACGGAGTCCACCATCTATATCGCGACGGCTTACAGCAACCTGTACACCCATATCTTTATCCTGGTGGCCGCGGTTGTGCTGGTCCTTCTGCTGCCGGTGTATTCCAAGCTGCTGCGCAAGATAAAGACCTCCATCGACGTGGGGGACAACGGCAATATGGAAGCCATCGACATATCCGGCGAGGCCTGATCGCATGAAGTGAATGATCGAACGGACGGATTTGGGAGGCTCGGCGTTTGGGCCTCCCAATCTGCCAAACAGGAGATTTCATGAGCAAAAAGCAAAAAAACAAAGCCGAAAAGCCTGAAATCGAGACGCAGTCGGACTACTACAGGCTGAAGACCAGGGCGGTCGACGACCTTGTCAACGCCAATGAGGAGAATTCGCCCGAGGTGTCCGAGAAGGAGCTTCGCGCCTACCGCTCCGGCCCCAAAATGAAGATGGCCGACTGGGTGAAGATGCTCTTCATCAAGGCATGGTTCGCGGGCGCGGTGTGCTTCTTCTTCATCTGGGGCCTGGGCGGATATCTGGCCGACGAGCTGGATGTCCTGTTTGTCACCGGGTTGGCGCTGGGCGTGGTCACAGACCTGCTGACGAACCCCGTGCTCCGCTTCTTCGAGAAAACCAAGGGGGAGAACGCCCGCTGGATGATGGTGACCAGAAAGACCTTTTCCGGGCTGTTCCTCAACATCCTGTACGGCTATGCGGTGCTGATTCTGGTTTACATGCTGTATAACGTGATAAACCTGATTGCCGCGCACCTGACCGGCGTGACGGATCAGGTCGTGCTGGGGGTGGGGCCGGTATTCTTCGGGCTGTTCTACCTGGGCTTTGATTTGCTCCTGATACAGGTAAAGCACACGATCAGCAAAATGATCCACGGCGCGGCAAAATAACCGTTTCCATGAGGTTTTGAACATGATACGAACGCTATACCGCGGGAGCTGCTCCGCCTGCCTTGAGCTTGAGGGCAGCAGCCCGTATTACGCCAAAAGCGCCTATACGGTGCTGGTGGACGGAGAGGAACGCCTCACCGGGAACACCAACGTTTTTTCCCTGTACGGCCTGAGGCCGGATACGCAATATGACGTTGCCCTCCGCTTCGACGGCGGCGGGGAGGAATGGGTCAGTCTGACGACACGGCCCGAGAGCTGCTGCGCCAACGTCCGGGACTTCGGCGCGGTGGGGGACGGCGTCCATGAGGACACCGCCGCTATCCAGGCCGCGATCAGCTTCCTGCCCAAGGGCGGGCGGCTGCACTTCCCGGCGGGGACATACCTGAGCCTTCCGCTGTGCCTGAAAAGCCATATTACACTTGATTTGGACGAGGGAGCCACGATCCTGGGCTCCACAGAGCGGGAGCGATACCCCATCATCCCCAGCCTTACGGAGGACCCGGAGACCGGGAAAACCCTGCTCCAGGCCGGCTTCGAGGGGCAGGAGCTGAAAAGCTACCAGTCGCTGATCCAGGCGTCTTACGCCGAGGACATCGCCATCGTGGGCCGTGGCACCATCGACGGCAACGGCCAGAACGGGGACTGGTGGGGGGATTTTAAAAGCTTTCCCGCCTCGCGGCCCCGTGTGATTTTCCTCAACCATACGAAAAACGTGACGCTGCACGGCGTGACGGTGAAAAATGGTCCGGCCTGGCACATACATCCCTTTTATTCGCAAAACTTTTCCATGCTGGACTGCTTCGTCACGGCCCCCAGGGTCAGCCCCAACACCGACGGCACCGACCCGGAGAGCTGCGACGGGGTGGACATCATCGGCTGCCGCTTCTCCGTAGGGGACGACTGCATCGCCGTGAAGTCCGGCAAGGCCGAAATGGCCCTGAAGTACAAAACCCCTGCCGACCGCCACACCGTCCGCAACTGCCTGATGGAGTTCGGCCACGGCGCGGTGACGCTGGGCAGCGAGCTGTCGGCGGGCATCCATAACCTGAGCGTGACGCAATGCCTGTTCCACGCCACCGACCGGGGGCTGCGCATAAAGACCCGCCGGGGCCGCGGAAAGTCCAGCGTCATCGACAACGTGCTGTTCGAAAACATCCGCATGGACAAGGTGCTGACCCCCATCGTCATCAACATGTGGTACAACTGCTGCGACCCGGACGGCGAATCCGAGTACGTCCGATGCCGTACGCCGCTGCCCGTGGATGACAGGACGCCGCACCTGGGCTCCTTCGCCTTCCGGAACATGGAGTGCACCGGCGCGGAGGTCGCCGCCTGCTACATTGACGGCCTGCCTGAAAGCCCCATCGACGAGGTGACGCTGGAGAACATCAGCGTGTCCTTCGCCGGGGACGCCAGGCCCGATTTTCCATCCATGAAGAACGACAACCGGGAGCATTGCCGCCTGGGACTGTACCTGGATAACGTGAGGAGGATACGGGTCAAAAGCGTTAAGCTCCGCGGCGTGGAGGGGAAGTGCCTGGTAGCCGGCCACATTGAGAACATAGTGACCGAGGACTTAGAGGGAAACTGAATGAATTACCAAAAAATCGACGAGTTTGTCGACCGCCTGGTGGCTGACTCCACCCCGGAGCGCACGGTGTGGAATATGGAGAAGATACGCGAGGGCAAGAGCGCGTCGTGGAACTACATAGACGGCTGCATGCTCACGGCCCTGACGGAGATGGAGCGTATCACGGGGCAGGAGAGCTATTTCCGCTTCGTGAAGGACTGCGCCGACCACTTCGTGGGCGAGGACGGCTCCATCCGCACCTTCAAGCCCGAGGCGTACAACCTGGACGATATCAACGAAGGCCGCGTGCTCTTCGCGCTGTACGAGCGCACCGGCGAGGAGAAATACCGCAGGGCAGCGGACTTTCTCCGCGGCCGGCTCGGACAGCAGCCGCGTACCGAGGAGGGGAACTTCTGGCACAAGGCCATTTACCCCAACCAGGTCTGGCTGGACGGCATCTATATGGCCCAGCCCTTTTACGCCCTGTACGAGACGCGCTTCGGCAGCGGGGACTGCTCCGACACTGTGGGGCAGATAAAAAATGTGCGCGCAAAGATGTTTTCAGAGGAGAAGGGCCTGTATTTCCACGGCTATGACGCGTCCCGGACGGCCTTCTGGGCCGACCGGTCGACGGGCTGCTCGAAAAACTTCTGGCTGCGCTCATTGGGCTGGTTCGCCGTGGCGCTGGCCGACCTGCTGGAGATCCTGCCCGAGGGCGGGCAGCGCGAGAGCCTGCGCGGTTTTTTCACCGAGCTGATGGCCTCCGCCGCGCGCTACGCCGATGCGGAGACCGGGCTGTACTGGCAGGTGCCGGACCAGGGCGGGAGAGACGGCAACTATCTCGAGACCAGCGGCAGCGCCATGATGGCATACGCCATGCTCAAGGGCGCGCGGCTTGGCGCGCTGGATAAAGAATACGCCGCCAAAGGCCAAAAGACCTTCGACGGCATAGTGGAAAAATATCTGAGCTTTACGGAAAGCGGGCTTAATCTGGGCGGCATCTGCCTCGTGGCGGGGCTTGGCCCGGAGAACAACCGCCGGAGGGACGGCTCGTATGAGTACTACATCTCCGAGCCGGTGGTGGAAAACGACGCCAAGGGCGTTGCCCCCTTTGTGCTGGCCTACACGGAGATAAAGCGCATTATACCATGACCGCAAAGCGGTCACGGTATAATTGGCCATGCGCGTATGCGCGGCCAGGAAATCAATGTAATAACCGCTTCGCGGTTATTACACCATAATTTTCAGGTCGTCCGACTCCGTGTGCGGCAAAGCCGCCTCCGAGATGTAATTCCTGGGTGAGACTCCGTACTGCTTCTTGAACAGGCGCGAGAAGTAAAGCGGGTCGCTGAAGCCGCACATCGCGGCGGTTTCCGAGACGTTCACCTTCCCGCAGTACGAGGCCAGTATGCTGGCGGCGTTTTCAAGGCGCTTTTTCGTCAGGTATTGCAGCGGCGTCACGCCGGCCTCCTTCTTGAACAGCTTTTTCAGATACTCGGTGTTGAACGGCTGCGAGTCGAGAAAGGCGTTCAGGTCATAGCTGGAGTCCGGATAGTGCCGGAGGATATCGTCCTCGACCAGCTGGACGGCATCGTTGTTCCGGCGCGTGGTCTGGCGCCTGGAAAGCAGGGAGACGATCAGCTGCCCGTAAATCGGCAGCAGGGCCGGCCCGTCGTCCGCCTGGGAATAGTAATAGAATGCGGCGGAAAACGCATTAAGGAGAAAGCCGTTGGAGTCGGCCCGGACGATGACCGGCTCGGAGCAGCTCAGCGCGGCGTCCGTGAGATTGATGTGTATGTTTGTGAAGCCCTCCGCACTGACGTTGGAGTGGGGGATCATGGGCGGGATGATGGCCACGTCGTTGGCGCCGTAAGGCAGGGTATCGCCGCCGAAGCTGAGTTCTCCGCTGCCGCTGGTGCAGTAGATGAGCTCCCAGCCCCTGTGACAGTGGCGGGAGACAGTCCATGTCAGCGCGTGCTTTCCCACGTAGACGATGTTATTCATGTAAGGTCAGATCCTTCCTGCTTCATTAAGTCGCGCAAAGAATTATACCGTATTTTGTCGGTTTTGTCTATACCATAATGGACAAAAAAGATTCGTCAATCAAACCGCAGATCCCGGCGCAAGCCATAAATCCAAGTATAAGGAGCCAAAGACTATGTCCTATTTAACCCTGAAAGACATCAACAAGATCTACCCCAACGGCTACCATGCGGTGCACAACTTCAACCTGGAGATCGACAAAGGGGAATTCATCGTCTTTGTCGGCCCGTCCGGATGCGGAAAGTCCACCACACTGCGGATGATCGCCGGGCTTGAGGACATCTCCAACGGCGAGTTCCTCATCAACGGCCAGCGGGCCAACGAGCTCGGTCCCCGTGAGCGTGAGATCGCCATGGTGTTCCAGAGCTACGCCCTCTATCCCCAGATGACGGTGTTTGACAACATCGCCTTCGGGCTCACCCTCCAGGGAGTGGACGAGGAGGTCATCGAGGAGAAGGTTAAAAAGACCGCAGCCATCCTGGGCCTGACGGACTATCTGGACCGCCTGCCCCGCGCGCTGTCCGGCGGCCAGCGCCAGCGTGTCGCCATCGGCCGCGCCATCATCCGCAAGGTGGGCGTGTTCCTGATGGACGAGCCGCTGAGTAACCTCGACGCCAAGCAGCGTGTCACCATGCGCTCGGAAATCGCGCAGATCCACAAGGAGACCGGTGCCACCACCATCTACGTCACCCATGACCAGACCGAGGCCATGACCCTGGCCGACCGCATCGTGGTTATGAAGGACGGTTATGTCCAGCAGATAGGAACGCCCTACGAGCTCTACTACAAGCCCGTCAACGTGTTCGTCGCCGGGTTCATCGGAGAGCCGCCCATGAACTTCATCCGCGCGAAGGTCAAGGACGGAAAGATCCCCTTCGGCTCCAACCGGCTGGATGTGGCGTCGCTTCTGGGCGGCAGGGCCGCGAAGTACGAGGGCAAGGAGATCGTCTTTGGTTTCCGGCCCGAGGCCATTGAGCTGGGTGAGAAGGCCGGCGCCTGCAACATAAAGGCCGAGGTGGAGCTGACCGAGATGCTCGGCGACAACACCAACGTCTACATTTGTGCCGGTGAGGACAGGGCAATTCTGAAGGTCGACCCCCATGACACGCCGGAAATTGACAGCACCATCACCTTCTCCGTTCCCCTTGAGGATATCTACCTCTTCGACGGGGAGACGGAAAATGTTATTGAAAAGGCCGCGAAGTAACAGGCAGCAAAGGAGAGTTTTATGGATATTCGCTATTCCGCAAGCCCCAGGGATGTAAAGCGCTACACGACCCAGGAGCTTCGCGATGAGTTTCTGATTCAGGATCTGTACGTGCCGGACACCGTCAAGGCAACCTATTCCCATGTCGACCGCATGGTGGTCATGGGCATCATGCCGGTGAACGAAAAGGTGTCCATCGACAAGGGCATCGACGTTTGGGCCAACTTCGGCACGGACTTCTTCCTCGAGCGCCGCGAGGCCGGCGTGTTCAACCTGGGCGGCAAGGGCTACATAGAGGCCGACGGCACGCGCTATGACCTGGGCTATGAGGACTGCCTGTACATCTCCAAGGGTGTGCGCGAGGTTTACTTCGGCAGCGAGGACGCCGCCGATCCCGCAAAGTTCTACCTGGCCTCCACCCCCGCGCACAAGGAGTGCAAAACCACCCTGCTGACCATGGAAAACGCCAACCACCGCCCCTGCGGCGAGGCCGCGCTGTCCAACAAGCGGGTTATCAACCAGTTTATCCACCCCGACGTGCTGGAGACCTGCCAGCTGTCCATGGGCCTGACCCAGCTGTCCGAGGGCAGCGTCTGGAACACCATGCCCAGCCACACCCACGAGCGGCGCATGGAGGTCTACACATATTTTGAGATCCCGGAAAACCAGGTGGTGTTCCACATGATGGGCCAGCCGCAGGAAACCCGCCATCTCGTGATGAACAACTTCGACGCGGTCATCTCCCCGTCCTGGTCCATCCACAGCGGCTGCGGCACCGCCAACTATACCTTTATCTGGGCAATGGGCGGCGAAAATCAGGCCTTCGATGACATGGACACCATGAAACCCTGTGAGATGAAGTGAGGCGCGAATTATGGATATGAAAGAAATGTTCTCCCTTGAGGGGAAAACCGCCCTGGTCACCGGCGGCGCTTACGGCATCGGCTTCGCCATCGCCGAGGCTCTGGCAGGCGCGGGGGCGAAGGTCTCCTTCAACTGCCGCAGCCAGGCGAATCTGGACAAGGCTATGGCCGACTACGCCGCCAAGGGCATCGACGCCCGCGGCTACATCGCCGACGTTACCGACGAAGCGCAGGTCACGGAGCTGGTGGCAAAAATCGAGAGCGAGCTGGGCGGCGTGGATATTCTGGTCAACAATGCCGGAATTATCAAGCGCATTCCAATGACGGAGATGAAGGCCGAGGAATTCCGTCAGGTGGTGGATATCGACCTTATCGGGCCGTTTATCTGCGCCAAGGTCGTCATTCCCGGAATGCTGAAAAAGGGCCACGGCAAGATCATCAACATCTGCTCAATGATGAGCGAGCTGGGGCGCGAGACCGTTTCCGCCTATGCCGCCGCCAAGGGCGGGCTCAAAATGCTCACGCGCAATATCTGCTCGGAGTACGGCGAGGCCAACATCCAGTGCAACGGCATCGGCCCCGGCTACATCGCAACGCCGCAGACCGCCCCGCTGCGCGAGCGCCAGGCCGACGGCAGCCGCCATCCCTTCGATCAGTTTATCATCGCCAAGACTCCCGCTGCCCGCTGGGGCGAGCCGGAGGACCTGATGGGCCCGGCGGTATTTCTGGCCTCGGACGCGTCCAACTTCGTCAACGGGCACATCCTCTATGTTGACGGCGGCATCCTGGCCTATATCGGCAAGCAGCCGTAATGGAGCCTGTCTCGTTTCAGGCGCTGGACGCCCCGGTGAGGGGATACCTCTGGGACGACTATGACACACTTAAAGCCCATAAGGTGCGCCCCGCACTGATCATCTGCCCCGGCGGGGCATACCGTTGGCGCTCGCCGAGGGAGAAGGACGCGCCCGCGATGGAGTTTCTGTCCATGGGGTATCAGGTGTTTATCCTTGAGTACTCCTGCGCCGAGCGCGCGGGGGAGTACCGGCCGCTGCGCGAGCTGGCAGAGACGGTGCGGCAGCTTCGGAAAAGGACCGGTCACTGGCACATCGACCCGGCGAAAATCGCCGTGCTGGGCTTTTCCGCGGGAGGGCACCTGGCCGCGAGTCTGGGCGCGCTCTGGAACGATCCTGAGCTGGCCCTGCCTGAGCAGGCGAGGCCGGACGCGCTGGTGCTGTGCTATCCGGTGGTCAGCACGAAGGAGTTCGCACATGAGGAATCGGCCCGCCTGGTGTCCGGGGGAGACCCGGATTTGCGGGAAAAGCTGCATCTCTGGGATAGAGTGACGCCGGACTTTCCACCCACCTTTATGTGGCACGGCGGGGAGGACGCAAGCGTCCCTCCGGAGAACAGCCTGCTGCTGGCGGTGGAGCTGAAGAGGCACGGAGTGCCGCTGGAGTACCACCTTTTCGGCTCGGGCGCGCACGGGATCTCCACCTGCACACAGGAGGTGGAGACCCCGGACGGGGCCTGCCGCGCGTGGCTTCCCCTGTGCAAAGCCTGGCTCAACCGCCGGTTTGACTATATGCCGTAGGACAGGCTGGAGGAGCCGCAAGAGGCCGCATCTGGCACGTTTTTGGAGCTATTGCACAAAAATGAGCTGTCTGAATTGAATATATCGTACAAACCACCTCTTGTTTTTTCCGCGTGATTGCCGTATACTCTCACGCAAGAAAGGAGGTGGCAGGATGCTTGACTTATTTGTCCTCTTCGACGGAACGGAGCGGGAGGAAAGCTCCTCCGACACCCCGGACGAGGTTAAGTTCGCGCGTGTCTATTTCTCGTACTACCCCTATCTGGCCGCGAACAACTGATACTACTGATACATGAGATAGTACCGAAAGCGGGCTTTCCACGACGGAAAGCCCGCTTTTTGTTCCTTATACTAAACCCTGATAAAAAGCTCAAAGAGCATTTTCCCCAAAGGGGATGCGGCATCCCTAAGGCGGCGAAGCCGCCAAGGGCTGCCGGATATAGCGCCGCAGGCGCGTCAGGGTTTTAATGATGAGATAGCCGTTGGCGGCTTCGCCGCCTTACGGATATCCATGCACAGCAGACGGCGCGGCGCGAGCGTGCGAAGCACGCGGAATTCTCGATTGATCTTTCGATCGAGAATTAGTATTACACTATACTGCTACAGGAGGAAAAAAATATGCAGCTTGGAATCAGATTGCACGATGTAAACGCCGGGCTTGCCCCGGAGCTCCAGACGATGGAGGCACGGGCGACGAAGGCGCGGGAGGAGGGCTTTTCCTGCGTCCATCTGGCCCTGTCGAAGGTCATCAAGGGCGTGGCCTTTGACGAAAGCGCCCTGACCGAGGGGCTGGCGATGCACACAAGGCGGGTTTTCGGGCAAAACGGCCTGGACATTGCCGTGCTCGGCTGCTACCTCAACCTGGCGCACCCGGACGCGGAAAAGCTGCGGGACATACAAAGCCGCTATTTCGGCCATCTGCGCGCGGCGGCGCTCATGGGGGCGGGCGTTGTCGGCACCGAGACGGGCGCGCCCAACGCGGAGTACAAAACCGATGCCAACACACACAGCGACGAGGCGCTGGATACCTTCATCCGCGGCCTGGCCCCGGTGGTGGAGTGCGCCGAGCGCTGGGGAGTTTCGCTGGCTATCGAGCCGGTGTGGAAGCACATCGTCTATGACGCCGGCCGCGCCCTGCGCGTGCTGGACGCCATCAAAAGCCCCAATCTGCGCATCATTCTCGACCCGGTGAACCTGCTGTACGCAGGTAACGCGGACGAGCGGGAGCGCGTCATCGGCGACGCCATCGAAAAGCTGGGCGAGCGCGTGGCGGTGGTGCACCTGAAGGACTTCGCGCGTGAGGGAGACGAGCTTCGCTCCATCGCAGCCGGGACAGGGGAGATGGACTATGTGCAAATCCTGCGCTTTATGAAGGAGCGCAAGCCCTATATCCATGCCACGCTGGAGAACACCACAAACGACAACGCCGTGCAGTCGCGGGAATTTTTGCAGCGGCTGTACGACGGGCTTTGAGGGGGACAGGCATGAAATACGATAAGAATCAGCATAAGGCGACCGATATCCGTCTGGCCTATATCGGAGGCGGCTCGCGCAGCTGGGCCTGGAAGCTTATGACCGACCTCGCCATGGAACCCGATTTGAGCGGCGAAGTGCTGCTCTACGACATCGACCGCGCGGCGGCAGGGGCAAACGAAATTATCGGCGGGCGCATAGAGGGCATGCCGGAGACGCGCGGGCAATGGAGCTACCGCGCGGCGGATACTCTGGAGCAGGCTCTGACAGGGGCGGACTTCGTTGTGATCTCCATCCTCCCCGGTACATTTGACGAGATGGAGGTGGACGTGCACCTGCCGGAGCGGCTGGATATCTGGCAGTCGGTGGGGGACACGGCGGGCCCCGGCGGAATTATACGCGCCCTGCGCACCATACCTATGCTCATTCCGATCGTCCGGGCCGTTCGGGATGTCTGTCCCGGCGCATGGGTAATCAATTACACAAACCCCATGTCGCAGTGCGTGCAGGCGCTGTACCATCTCTTCCCGGAGATAAAGGCCTTCGGCTGCTGTCACGAGGTTTTCAATACGCAGACGGTGCTCGCCGCCGCGGCGGGGGAGGCCCTGGGCATCCCTGCTCCCGGGCGTAGGCAGATACATGTCAACGTGATGGGCATCAACCATTTTACATGGTTCGACAAGGCGTCGTACGGGGGAGTGGATCTGTTTTCGGTATACCGGGAGTTCGTGGACAAATACTACGGGCCCGGATTCAATGAGCCGGGAAGGGACTGGACCAAAACGCCCTTCGACTGCGCCCACAGGGTGAAATTTGACCTGTTCCGGCGCTACGGCCTGATTGCCGCCGCCGGGGACCGCCATCTCGCGGAGTTTATGCCCGGCGACGAATATCTGCGCGACCCGGATACGGTCAGGAGCTGGAAATTCGGCCTGACACCCGTGCAGTGGCGCAAGGACGACCTGAAGCAGCGCCTGGAAAAAAGCCGGGCCATGGCCTCCGGTGAGCGCGAGGTGGAGCTGGAGCCCTCCGGGGAGGAGGGTATACTGCTTATCAAGGCGCTGTGCGGGCTGTGCCGGACGGTGAGCAATGTGAACCTGCCCAACAGGGGGCAGATCCCCAATCTGCCGATGGGCGCGGTGGTGGAGACAAACGCAGTGTTCTCCAGGGACAGCGTACAGCCTGTGCTTGCCGGAGAGCTGCCTGAGGAGATACGGCGGCTCATTCTGCCGCATATTGAGAACCACGCACTGACGCTGAAGGCGGCGCTCAGCTTCGACCGCGAGCCAGTGGTGCGGGCATTTTTGAACGATCCCAACGCCGCGGCTAAGTGCCGCGACGAGGCGAAAATACGCGCGCTCGTCGATGACATGCTTTCCGGCACCGCGGCGTATTTGCCGAAGGAATGGAACGCATAAGAAAAATCGCGGCTCCCTGTTTGCGCAGGGGGCCGCTTTTTTAATTAAAACATCCCCAGAGACTTAAACAGGAAAATCCACAAAAACAGGGTGGCGGCGGAGAGCAGTGTGCTCACAGTCACGGCGCTGGCGGCAAGCTCCGGGTTGCCGCCCATCTGCACGGCCATGCTGAAGGAGGCAACGGCGGTGGGCGTGGCGAACATGGAGATGAGCACCGCGAACTCCGGCCCGCGCAGCCCTGCCAGCGCGGCCAGCGGCAGCGCCGTGCCGGGGAAAACCACAAGCCGCAGCAGCGTGCACACGGCAAGATTTCGCCGGTGCGCGCTCACGTCGTGGAACTCAAACTGCGCACCCAGCAGCAGCAGCGCCACAGGCGAGGCCGCCGCGCCCAGCTGGGAGATGGGGCTTGCAAGGCAGCTTGGCAGGGTGAGGCCGGAGAGGTTGACCGCGATGCCCAGGACAGAGGCGATGATAAGCGGGTTTCTGGCGATGCCCAGCAGGATTTTTTTCACGTCGATCTGCCTGTGGTTGAAGGTCTCCAGCGTGATGACGGCAAGGGCGTTATAGCACGGCACCACGATAGCCAGCATCACTGAAACGGTGGCAAGGTCGGCGTCGGGGCACAGCTCCCGGATAAGCGGAACCCCCAGAAGAAGGAAGTTGCTGCGAAAGGACGCCTGGATCATCACGCCGCGCAGGCTGTTCTCGCTCTCGATGCGCCTGACCAGAAGCCAGGTCAGCAAAAACAACACCAGAAGCACCGACAGCGCCAGACACAGGCAGCGCAGGTTTACGCCGCCGCGGATGTCGGATGAATAGATGTTGTTGAAGAGCATTATCGGCAGCAGGGTGTGGAACACCAGGGAGTTGAAGCGCCGGACGCTGTCCTTGTCGATTTGCAGCAGCCGCTTGGCCGCGTAGCCCACCGCCATCATCACGAAAATGGACACAACGGCGTTGAGCGAAAGAAGAAAGCTGTTTAGCAGCATGGTTTCACCCGCTTTCAAAATGTATCACGGGAAGAAAAGCCTTTCCGCGTTGCCGGAGAGGATTTTTTCCCTGTCCTCCTGCCCAAGGCCGGGGTGGAGGGCGATGAAGTCGATGAAATGCCGGTAGCTGTCCCAGGTCATGGCCGAGGGCATGTCGCTGCCCCACAGAAGGCGGTCGGCGCCCACAATATTCACCGCGTCGAGCACATAGCCGCGCGCGGTGGGGTAGGGGAAGGGCTCGGGCTTGCAGTTGCTGCACAGCGCGGCCAGGTCGAACCACACGTTCGGCAGGGCCAGCCGCTCAAGGGAGCGCCTGAGCAGCTCGCCGTCCCCGAGCTGGGGCGAGAGCAGGTGGCAGACCACAAAGCGAAGCTCCGGATAGCGGGCAATGGCCCGGGCGAGGGCGTCCGCCTGCCAGCTGACGCTGCGCGGCTTGCCAATGTCGATGACGAAGATGAGGTTTCGTTCCGCCGCGTGGCGGTAGGCCGCATGCATGACCTCCCCGTCCAGGTCCACCGGCGGGTGGTTTGCCATCAGCCCGGAGCCGCTGCTGACCTCAAACTTCACGATACGAAAGCCCAGCTGGTCAAAGAGGTGGGCTTTTATCCTCTCCGCCTGCGCGGAAAAGGGGTCGTACGCCGCCGCGCCGGTGAAGCGATCGGGGTATTTTTGCATGGCTTCCCAGGTGTAGAGGTTCTGGAAGCCGAAATAGTTGCCCTGGAGCAGCACGGCCTTTTCCACGCCGTGCGCGTCCATCACACGCAGCAGGGCCTCGGGAGCGGCGTCATACTCGCCGATCTCCGGCGGGAGGATCTGAAAGACGCTTCCGGTGGCGTAGACCGCCCGCCCGCCGCCGCAGGGGCGCAGCTCCCCCTGGGAGCCGGTGCCGGCGATGCACTGTACGACATGGGCGTGGGCGTCGATGATTTTCATGGCGGGAAGCTCCTTCCGGGGAAGAAAAAATATTGCCTAAAGTATAGCATGATTTTGGGCGTTTGAAAATAGACTGTTCGGAGAACTTGTGTCAAATTCCGTCACCGGGGAGAGAAAAAATCCCCCGCTTTCGCGTTTTGAGAACGAAAAAAAGAAAAAAGGCGGCTTGAGGATTGAAATTCCGGCTTTACAGTGCTAAACTGTTAGAGCCTGTATTCAAAAGCGACACAGGTTCTTGAAAATTACGCGAAGGGCATACCAGGAAGGAAACAGGCAATGATAAAAACATGGAATGTGACAATCCCCGAGCTGACCGGAAAAGAGGAGAGAAAGGCCTATATCTATTTGCCGGCCGGCTATGAGCTCGAGCCGGAGCAGCGCTACCCGGTGCTGTATATGTTTGACGGACACAACGTCTTTTTCGATACCGACGCCACCTACGGCAAGAGCTGGGGCCTGGGGGAGTATCTGGACGAGTTTGAGCTGCCGCTTATCACGGCGGCGGTGGAGTGCAACCACAGCCCGGACCACGGGCGGCTTTCGGAGTACTCGCCCTACACCTTTTATGACCCGGAATTTGGACACATCGTCGGCCGGGGCAAAACCACCATGGAATGGTTTACCCGCTCCTTCAAGCCGTACATCGACAGGAAATACCGCACCCTGCCGGGCCGGGGCTGCACCTTCATCGCCGGAAGCTCCATGGGAGGGCTGATGAGCCTGTACGCCCTGCTGGAATACAACAACGTCTTCTCCCGCGCGGCGGCGCTGTCCCCGTCCCTGTGGGCGGCCCCCGACAGGATAGCACGCATGGTGCGCGGCGCGGACGTGCAAAGCGACACGGTGCTTTACATGGACTACGGCGAGAATGAGCTCGGCAACCACGAAGTCATGGCCGGGCAGTTCGCCCGCGTGACAAGCCAGCTGCTCACCCGCGGGATAAAGCTCACCAGCCGCATCGTCCCCAACGGCGGCCACTGCGAGGCCAGCTGGCAGCGGCAGATCCCGTTTTTTATCAGCACGCTGATGTATGATATTCAGAATATATAAGGAGAAACAACATGGAAACACAGTATCTCAAGGACTACAGCCACGCCCTGGGGCGGGATATGGAGTGCCAGGTCTACGGGCACGCCGGACAGCCGGTGCTGTACATCCCCTGCCAGGACGGGCGCTTCTTTGATTTCGGCAACTTCCACATGGCCGAGACGCTCTCGCCCTGGATCGAGTCCGGGCAAATCATCGTCTTCTCGGTCGACACCGTTGACGCGGAAACCTGGTCGGACAAAAACGGCGACCCCTACTGGCGCATCCGGCAGCACGAGCGCTGGATGAGTTACCTCACCGACGAACTGGCCCCCTTCATCCTGCACTGGACCGACGCGCCCGGCATCATCGTTTTCGGGTGCAGCCTCGGCGCCACGCACGCCGCGAACCTCTACCTGCGCCGCCCTGATATCTTCAGCGGGATGCTGGCGCTCAGCGGCATCTATACCGCCGAGTACGGCTTCGACGGCTACATGGACGACGAGGTCTATAAAAATTCCCCCGTGGACTACATGGAGCATCTGCCGCCGGACCACCCCTACATCGAGCTGTACAACAACCAGCGCGCGGCGATCTGCGTCGGCCTCGGCCCCTGGGAGCGCCCGGACTCGACAAGGCAGCTGGCGGATATTTTCTACCGCAAGGGCATCCACACCTGGGTGGATTTCTGGGGCTACGACTGCGCCCACGACTGGGACTGGTGGTACAGGCAGGCGGTCTATTTCTTCCCCTGGCTGCTTGGGGGAGAACCGGGCCAGCCTACTTTTTCTTGAAAGAAAAAGTAGGCAAAAAGAACTTTAAATTCGCTTCCACACCTCTGCTGCCCCAAGATTAGCGCACGGTAACGTTATTGCGCTGCTAAACGAAAAATCTTAAAAGTGAAAACAAAAAGATAAAACAGGAGAATGAGCCATGAAAAACGTAATTTTCATTTCCCCGAACTTCCCCACCAACTACTGGCAGTTCTGCCGCGAGTTGAAAAACAACGGCATGAACGTGCTGGGCATCGGCGACGCCCCCTATGACGAGCTGACGAACGAGCTCAGGGACAGCCTGAACGAGTACTACAAGGTCCCCAGCCTGGAGGACTACGACGCGGTTTACCGCGCGGTGGCCTTCTTCATCTTCAAGCACGGCCCCATCGACTGGCTTGAGTCCAACAACGAATACTGGCTCGAGCGCGACGCCGCGCTGCGCACCGCCTTCCATATCACCAGCGGCTTCCAGACGGAGGATATCCCCCGCATCAAGTACAAATCCAAGATGAAGGAGTACTACCAGGCCGCGGGCATCGCCACGGCGCGCTACCACCTCGTCGACGATTTCGACGGCTGCATGGCATTCATCAATGAGGTCGGCTGGCCCGTGGTGGTCAAGCCGGACAACGGCGTGGGCGCGTCGGATACCCACAAGCTCTCCAGCGAGGAGGAGCTGAAGTACTTCCTTGAGACGAAGCATGACGTTATCTACATCATGGAGGAGTTCATCCACGCCGAGGTCAACTCCTACGACGCCGTCATCGACTCCAACGGCGAGCCCATTTTCGAGACGGGCAACGTCTCCCCCATATCCATCATGGACATCGTCAACGAGGAGGGCAACTGCGTCTACTACATAGTCAAGGACCTGCCCGACGACACACGCAGGGCGGGCCGCGCCACGGTCAAGAGCTTTGGCGTGAAAAGCCGCTTCATCCACTTTGAGTTTTTCCGCCTCACCGAGGATCAGGAGGGCATGGGCAAGAAGGGCGACGTGGTTGCGCTCGAGGTCAACATGCGCCCCTGCGGCGGCTTCAGCCCCGACATGATGAACTATGCAAACTCCACCAATGTATTTAAGATCTGGGCCGACATGATAGCCTTCGACCGCTCCACCCAGGCAGGCGGCGAGCACTACTTCTGCGCCTACGCAGGCCGGCGCGATGGCAAGGCCTTCGTCTATGACCACCAGGCTATCATGGACAAGTACGGCGCGAATATGAAGATGGTCGACCGCATACCCGACGTTCTTGCCGACGCCATGGGCAACCAGATGTATGTCGCGACCTTCCCCACCCAGGAGGCTATGGACGAGTTCTATCACGATGTCCTGCTGTGCCGGGAGGACTGATACTAATTTCAAATTAAATGCTTTAATTTGAAATTTCGCGTGCTACGCACGCTCACGCCGCGCAAAGCGCGTCGTGCCGTCTCATTAAAAACCTGACGCGCCTACGGCGCTATAAAAAACTAAAGTTTTTTAACAGGTTTTAGTATGATACTTTTCCGGGGACAGCAAAGCAGCCGGTATGGCGAAAGCCATACCGGCTGCTTTTGGTTTTCAGCGTGCCGCTGGCCAGACGTCCGTCTCACGCACGGCGCGAAGGTCGAGCTGCATCTCGTCCATGGCGCGCAGCAGGGGCAGAATAAAACCGCTTGTGACCGCGTCGGCGGACAGAAACAGCGATGAGGCGACGGCCCGGATCTCCAGAACGCTGACTATGTTGGACGCGTAGATGGTCACGGCGTCCGTGCTCATGCCGTCGAGGTCGTAGGACCAGAAGATGAGGCCGTTTTCCTCTGCCATGCTTCGGCACTCCGGCGCGTCGTCGCCCAGCGCGGTGACCAGCAGGGTTTTCGTGCGCGCGGTCTCGAAGATGAGCGCGGATGTCTCCTCGTAATCGGCAAGCGCGTCGTCGGAGCAGAGCACCCCTAATTTAAAGCCCTCGCCGTCAAGCTGGCGCACCAGAGCGGGATCCGACCTGACCTGCTCAGCGGTGAGGAAAAAGCAGGCTTCGGCTCCCTCGCGGCGCAGCGCGGAAAGAATAGCCGCGTCCGGCAGCCCCGTGAAGCTGAGGTAAACCGCCGTGCCGCTGTGGTTGTGTACCATCTCGGCGGTCACCTCCGGCGCGGCGGTCTCGGCGGGCTTCTGCGCGGCCATGTACGCCTCATAGCGCGATTGAAGGGGAAGATCGGCCGCGAGCATGAACTGCGCGTCCGTGAGCACGAAGCTGCCGTCCTTTATGCGCAGCACGTCGCCGTACTTTCCCCCGCTCAGATAGGTGCAGGACATGCCGCCGAAGAAGCTGCACACCAGCGACGCCGGAACGTAGACAACGCCGTTTCGCAGCACGGCGCGGTAGTTGTAGCTGTTGTCGCGGTCGTCATAGGCGGTGTTGTTCACCATGTCGAAAAACAGCTGATGGTCGGAATTGTAGAGCATCGCGGTGGAAGCGTCGGCGAGGTAGGAGTAGTAGATCTTGATGTCGTAGTCCGTGAAAACCCAGTAGGGCACATATGTCACGCCGCCGGAAAAATATGCGGTGGAGTTTATCTCCAGGAGCCTGTCGTTGACCGAGATGAAGCTCACCCCGCCGTCGGCCGCGGTGCCCGGCCCCGCCAGACAGCAGCACAGCAGGCAGGCACACAGCGCCAGTATCAGAATTTTTCGCTTCACCGTCAGCTCTCCTTTCACGGGGTTTGCATTTTCTTAAAAATAATGATACCATAAACATGCCCTTTTTACAAGACACAGCGCGGAGGAAAAAGTTTGCGCGCGGCTCTTTTCTTTGCCGGCGGGATATGCTAAACTGATACTGCTGCTGAAAAAGGCCCCGACGGGGCGGAAATGTGAGGTCAGGGATTTGAGAGAGCTGATTGAGCTTTTTGTGAGCTTTGCCAAGGTGGGAGTGTTGACCTTCGGCGGGGGGCTGGCGATGCTGCCGATGCTCCAGCGGGAGATCGTTGAGCGCCGCGGCTGGGCCAGCGAGGAGGAGCTGACGGACTATTACGCCATCGGCCAGTGCACGCCGGGGATAATCGCGGTGAACACGGCCACCTTCGTCGGCCAGAAGCAGCGCGGCACCGTCGGCGGGATAGTGGCGACGCTGGGGATGGTGTTCCCCTCGCTTGTCATCATCACGCTTGCCGCGGCGGTGCTGGGCAATTTCTCCGAGCTGCCGCCGGTGAAGAACGCCTTCGCGGGCGTGCGCGTTTGCGTGTGCGTGCTGATACTCAACGGGGCGGTCAAGCTGTGGAAAAAGACCGTGGTTGACAGGGTGACGCTGGCTATTTTCGCCGTGGTTTTCGCCGGGGCGGTGTTCACGGACCTGTCGCCGGTGCTGTTCGTGCTGCTTGCCGCGGGGGCGGGGCTGACGCTCAAGGGATTGGAGGCGCGCGGGAAATGATTTATTTGAGGCTTTTCTATGAGTTTTTCAAAACCGGGCTCTTCGCCGTCGGCGGCGGTATGGCTACGCTGCCGTTTCTGCGCGACATGGGCGCGCGCACCGGCTGGTTCACCGAGGCGCAGCTGACGGATATGATAGCGGTTTCCGAGTCCACGCCCGGCCCCATCGGCGTGAACATGGCGACCTACGTCGGCTACGAGACGGCGGGGCTGCCCGGCGGGATAATTGCGACTCTGGGACTCGTCGCGCCGTCGATCATCATTATTCTCATCATCGCGGCCTTCTTAAAAAGCTTCCGCGACAACCGCTATGTCGAGCGCGCGTTCTACGGCATCCGGCCGTGTTCGACGGCGCTTATTGCCGCGGCGGGCTTCTCGGTAATGCTGCTGTGCCTGTTCGACACGGAGGCGTACAGGGCCGTCGGCGGGCTGGCGGCGCTCGTGAGCCTGAAGGGACTCGCGCTTTTCGCGGTGATTTGGGTGCTGACGAATCTGGTCAAGCCCGTGAAAAACCTGCATCCAATTATCTTCATCGCGCTGTCCGCCGCGGCAGGGATAGTGTTCCGCTTCGCGGGGGCATAGCTCAAAAAAACACCGAAGCAGCGACAAAAGTAAACAGCGCTGAGATCAGCGCGTGGAGAATGCGTCCGGCGAAATGCCGGGCGCATTTCATGTCTGTGCCCTCGAGCACGGAGAGGGTCTGGCAGTGCACGCTCAGCCCGCCGAAGCCCAGCAGGAAGGAGCACAGCGCCAGATTTTCCGGCAGCACGGCAAGCCCGCGCATCGCGCCGATGCCGCCGCCCAGCTCCAGCAGCCCGGTGAGCAGCGCGCGGGTGAAGCTCAGCGAAGCGCCTGTGCGCGCGGAGAGCTCTCCGGCGGCGGAGGAGAAGATCCCCGCCCGGTCGAGCAGCGCGGTCACAACGCAGAAAAACAGCACGAAGCCGCAGACGTTCAGGCAGGAGCTTACCGCGCCCTTCACGCTTTCGGCAAGCGCGGCGGGGAAGGGGCGGGGCTGAGGGCCTGCCGGGGGCGCGGAGGC
>JAMPGF010000020.1 GCA_023664105.1 Butyricicoccus sp.
AGCGGACCACGCTGAGGGTGGCGTCGGCGGGGATCTCCATGGTCTTGGCGCTGATCACCGCGCCGGAGGCGTCAAAGCTGGTGGTAAGTACGCCCATAAGAATCGCCGCGCCCATCAAGGTTGAGCACATCATCAGGGCGGGGCCGGCGTGGAGGTTGATGATCTTCTTGTGCATTTTGGAATCCAGGCCGTAGTTCACCAGAATGGCGGTGGCCACGCCCAGCATGAAGGGGACATAGCTGGGGAATCCGTCCCAGATCAGCAGGGCGATCACGGCCAGGGTCAGGAGAATGTTGAATATAAACAGCTTGGGCCGGGCCAGATCGTTCTGCTCCTGCTGAGAGGACTGGTCCAGCACCACGTCGCCCTCCTCCTGGGCCAGCTTGCCGTCAAGCCCGGCGCCCAGCTTCTTCTCCTGAATACCGGCAAGCACCGCGTGGGCAAGGCAGAGCACCACGCCGAAAGCCTGGATGGGGAGAAGAGTGCTCCACAGCTGGCTGGCCTCGATGCCCAGCACGGTGGCGGCGCGCGCAGTCGGCCCGGACCATGGCATGAGGTTCAGCACGCCCATGGACAGCACGCTGACCCTCAGCAGGGTGGTGGGGCGCATGTGCATTTTCTTGTACACGGGGAGCATGGCGGGGACGACAATGCAGAAGGTGGAAGCGCCGCCGCCGTCCAGATGCCCGATGAGCGCGATCACCGTGGTCATGACGGTGACGCCGATGACGCTGTTGCCGACCAGTTTCATGAGCTTGTTGATGATAACATCAAACATGCCCGCGTCGGTCATAATGCCGAAATACAGGACCGAGAATACGAACAGGGCGGCGGTGGGCGCGGTTGAACTGAATCCGGTCTTGATCATGTCCTCCGCGTTCCCCATGTCGATATAACCGCCCACGACCAGGATCATGGCCAGGATGAAGGGGAAGACGATGAACGCGATGCTGGGAAGCGTTTTGCTCTGGAACAAGGTTACCACAATGGCAATGATACATACCAGGCCAAGAATGCCAACTACGACTTCACTCACGGTATTAACCTCATTTCTTTATAAAATATTGTCCTTTCAGGAGCCGCAGGTTTTTCCACCTCCTTTTGCCCGGTTTTGAACCGCCGCCCGCGCGGCGGCTGTTTAAGCTCCTGAAATAAAATTTATAACTGATTATAACATGTCATCCTGCCGCTGACAAGGGTATTTTCATTGCTTTCACAGTTTTGCGCTGCGGATCGGGGGGGGGCCGAGACTTTTTTTCGGCAAAAACAATCTATGGCCTTGCAAGGAGCGGGCTTATGGGTTATACTGGTACAAAGAGTATACGCCGCCGGGAGAAAACGAGCCAAGGAGGTGACCGCATGTTCCAAAGTGACAACCAGGCTTTTCCGGAGCTGAAGCTTCCCGAAGCGCATCCGATCAGGCGGATATGGGAGCTTTACAAGCAGACCTGCTCGGACGCGCCGGAGCCATGTCTCCGGCTCGAGGGCTGGGAGGCTATGCCGGAGGCCGAGGTCAGGCGTGAGCTGATGCGCTTGCAGGTGACGGTGAACATGAGCGCGAAGCAGCGGTTTGAGCAGCTTAAGCCGAAAAAGCCCGCCCCCGACAGCGAGGGGGAGCCGCCGCCGCCGGACCTGGACGCGAAGGTCCTGGTCTACATTTCCCAGAGCGGGCTGTCCGCGTGGCTGATGGCGTACCCGCCTTCCGGCGAGGGAAAGGAGCTCGACCGCGACGCGATAGACGACGCGCTGGGAAGAGCCAAGGTGTGCCATGGCGTGGACGAGGATTTCCTTGACGCCCTGCCGGAAAAGCCGAACCGGTATTTCCATCTCTTCCCCGCCGCCTGCGGCACGGCCCCGGAGCACGGAAGGGACGGGCAGGTTATCGAGCTGTTCCCCCGCACCGTGGACCGAAAGCCGGCGATGGACGAGAATAACCGCGCCGACTACAAATCCCTGAACCTTTTCCACAACGTTGAAAAGGGCGAGGTTATCTGCCGCATGATCCATCCCACTCAGGGTGTCGCCGGCAGAACGGTGCAGGACAACGAGATACCCGCCAGAGACGGAAAGGAAGCCACGGTCCCGAAGGGCCGCAATACGCTGCTTACCGAGGACGGAGGGGCGCTTATAGCCAAAATCTCCGGTCAGGTAGAGTTCAGCGGCAGGAGCTTTCAGGTCAAGCCGATGCTGGAAATTGACGGGAACGTCGATTTTTCAACGGGCAACATAAACTTTGTCGGCGACGTGCATATCCACGGCGACGTTTGCAGCGGCTTTACCGTGCGCGCCATGGGGAACATAAGCATCGACGGAGTGGCGGAGGCCTGCACTATAGAGGCGGGCGGCGACCTCGTCATCGCCGGCGGCGCGCAGGGCGACAACCAGGCCGTCATACGCGCGCAGAAGAATATATTTGCCAAGTATCTGGAAAACTGCTGCGTTTGCGTCAAGGGCTCGCTTCAGTCCGACTGCATCATAAGCTGCGAGGTCTACTGCGACGACAGCGTGGAGGTGCGTTCCGGGCGCATGACCGTGATCGGCGGCAGCATCCGCGCCGCGCATGAGGTCAGCGCCGGAATAATAGGCTCGCGGGCGGAGAGCCGCACGGAGATTATTTTGGGCGGCCTGCCCTGCAGCCAGTTTGACGAGGGCGTGCTTGTGCGCGACATCGCCGAGCTGGAAAAGGAGTATGAGCGCACCGAGCGCCAGCCGGACAGCCCGCAGAAGCTTGGGCGGCTGGGCAAGATTAAAGTGAATCTGCTTGTAAACCGCCAGAAGCTCAACCTGATAAGCAAGGAAAAGGAGGAAATAGCCGGGGAGACGGAGCCGGGCATACGCCGCATGACCTGCGACACTGTATATCCGGGCACGGCGCTGACAATAGATGGCCAGGTCTACCGTTTTGAGAGGGTGCTGCATCCCTGCATAGCCACTTTGACAAAGGATGGGTTTTCTCTGGCATGACGGGGACCTCGTGAGGGGAGGGGAAAAATATGGATACCGTAATGTCCCAAAAGGAGCTTGAGGCGATGCTTGACAAGGCCGTTCGCGAGGTGACGGAAAAGACCGCGGGGATGAGTCTGCGCCAGGACGGCGCGGCACAGGGCAGCCAGCTGTGCACGGTGCACATCGAATTCAGAAAGGGCTTTCACTCAAGCCTGACCCTGTGCGCGGACACGTCCATGTTTGTGCGCATGACCAGCAACGCGATCCGCGGGAAGCGCATTACGCCTCAGGACGTGGAGGATTTTGTGAAGGAGTATTTCAACGTACTGTGCGGGCGCATCTCCGCCACGCTGTACCGCACGACGAAGATTCCCTCCCGCTTCAGCGTACCCGCGTTTTACGCCGGGCGCTTTGAGCCGGAGGGGAAAACGCAGCAGTTTGTACTTAACTATTCCAACGAGCAGCAGGAGGGAGCGCAGCTGATTCATCACGTTCCCGGCGGCTCAGCCTGACAGGAAAGGAGACATTAAAATGGGAAAGCGTATTATGGTAGTGGACGACTCCCGCATTGTGAAGCTTCAGATGGAGGAGCTGCTGGAGGGGTCCGGTTATGAAATAGCCGCGTATTGCCGCTGCGGCGAGGAGGCCGTGGAGCAGTACGGCAAGGTGCTGCCGGATCTGGTGACGATGGACATCATCATGCCGGGCATGGACGGACTGGAGACCGCGCAGGCAATTTTAGAGGAGCACCCGGACGCGAAGATCGTAATGGTGTCCTCCCTTGCCTATGACGACACCTTTGAAGAGGCGAAGGACATAGGCGCGAAGAGCTTTGTCACCAAGCCGTTTGACCGTGAGCAGCTGCTTTCAACCCTGGACGGGCTGCTGAGCGAATGATATTGTTTCCAAAAAAATCTTTGTTTTGGCATTTTTTACCCCCTGATGCAGTACTTTTTTCTGCATCAGGGGGCATTTGCCTATTGTACGTTTTTGCCGGGGATGTTCACCGTCCGAAGGGGGAGCTTTTTATCAGGGTTTAGTATAACTTACCCGCACCCACCGCAGGCGGAGCATGCGGAAGGCGTTATTGCGCAGCCGCCAAGGGCGGTTTCGCGCAGCTCAGCGGGCAAACGCTTGCCCACCGTATACATGGTATCCAGCATCTCGTCAAAGGGAATGAGCTGCCGGATGCCGCTCAGGGCCAGCTCAGCGGCCACCAGGGCGTTGGCAACGCCGGCGGCGTTGCGGTTCTGACAGGGGTACTCCACCAGCCCGCCCACCGGGTCGCACACCAGGCCAAGCATATTCATCAGCACCGTGGAGGCCGCGTCCAGACATGCTTCCGGCTCACCGCCCATCAGCTCGGTGCTGGCGGAGGCCGCCATGGCTGCCGCCACGCCTATCTCGGCCTGGCAGCCGCCCACGGCGCCTGCCACAGTGGCGTTGCGCATAGCGAGATACCCAACAGCGCCGGCGTTAAACAGCGCGTCCACCACCCGGTCATTGGAAATATTATAGCAGTCCTGAAGCGACAGCAGCACGCCCGGAACCACTCCGGCCGAGCCGGCGGTGGGCGCGGCGACGATCAGGCCCATGGAGGCGTTGGTCTCCTGTACCGCCATGGCGTAGCTCATAGCAAGGCTGAGCAGCTCGCCGCAGATATTTTTTCCCTTGGCGCGGTGGAGCTGAAGCTTTTTTGCCTGCCCGCCGATCAGCCCGCCCATAGAGCGAAGCGAGGTTTTCACCGGCTGAGTGGCGGAAGCGCGCATGATTTCCAGTGCCCGGGCCATCCGGTGGTCTATCTCATCCAGCGTGGTCTCGCCCAGCTCGCACTCACGGCGGCGCATTACCTGGGAAATGGACAGATGCCCCTCCCGGCACAGTTGAAGGAGCTCCGCTCCTGATTTAAAATCCATATCCGCTCCTCCTCTCTTTACGGCTGTATCAGCATCACGTCACGGATGTTGGGATTTTGCCGCAGCGCATCCGGGATATTATCCGGCAGACGGCCGTCCGACTCCACGATGGTGTAGGCGGTGTGACCCCTGGCGTCCCGGAACAGTCGCATGAAGGCGATGTTGACCCCCAGGTCGCTGATAACCCTGGTGATATGGGCCACCACGCCGGGGCGGTCCTGCTGCACCACGATGACGGCGCTGTACTCGCCGCTGAAGTCCACCTCCACGCCGTTGATGCGGACGATACGCACCTTACCGCCGCCCAGAGACTCGCCGCGGATAGTCATGGCCTGTCCGGAGGCGTTTTCCATACGTACATCCACGGTGTTGGGGTGGATGTCGGTTTCGACCTCGTTGGGGATGAAGCTGTACTCGATCCCCCGCTGCTCGGCAATAGCAAAGGACTCCCGGATGCGGGTGTCGTCGGTGGAGAAGCCCATGACGCCGCCCAGCAGCGCCCTGTCGGTGCCGTGGCCCCGATAGGTTTTGGCGAAGGAACCGTAGAGAGTAAACTCTACCTTTTTGATCGGAGGGGGTACCATCTTATGTGCCAGGTAGCCGATGACCGCCGCCCCAGCGGTGTGTGAGCTGGAAGGGCCGATCATGTTGGGCCCCAGCACGTCAAATACACTGATAAACGACATTTCAGCTCTCCCTGACGGCAATGAATTTATGATAGATGGTCTCCACGATCACGCCGATGGCATTGTCACCGGAGACATTGCAGGCGGTTCCGAAGGAGTCCTGAGTGATGTAGAGGGCCACCATGATCGCGCAGATGGGGCCGTTGGGATCGCCGGCCTCGGCACCGAAAATCATGTACAGGAAGGGGAGCGCGGTCATGATGGAGCCGCCGGGGGCGCCGGGGGAGGCGACCATGGCGATGCCCAGGGTCATGATGAAGGGGATGACGGTTGCAAGGCTGATGGACAGGCGGTTCATCAGGCACACGGCGGTGGCGCAGGCCGTGATGGTGATCATGGAGCCGGCCATGTGGATGTTGGCGCACAGGGGCACGGTGAAGTTGCGGATCTGCTCCGACACGCCGTCAGCGGCGGCGCACTGCAGGTTGACCGGGATGGTGGCGGCGGAGGACTGGGTGCCGATGGCGGTGGCATAGCCGGGGATCTGGTTGCGGATGAGCACGAGGGGGTTCTTATGGCTGATGGCGCCGGCTATCACGAACTGGATGCAGATGGCGATCAGGTGCATGATAATGACCACCAGGAACACCTTCCACAGAATGCCGAGAATGGCGAAGGTCTTGCCGGACTTGGTCATGTCCACGAAGGTGCCGCATATGTACAGGGGGAGCAGAGGGATAATGACCGCGTGAAGAACCTTGTCGATGATGCCGGAGAAATCCTTCATGCATCCGTACAGGGTGTCGCCGATGACCTTGCCGCGCAGGGTGGACAGGCACAGGCCCAGCACAAAGGCCAGCGTCACGGCGGAAAGGGTATCAAGCAGGGGCGGGATGGTCATGGAGATATAGCTGTCCAGGGAGGAGTCAGCGGTGGCGGCGATCTGCTCCAGTGCGCCCTCGCTCATGAAGTGGGGGAACAGGTTGGAGGACACGATATAGGATGCGGAGCCGAAAATCAGCGTGGAGACGTAGGCCAGAGCCACGGTGATGAGCAGCAGTTTGCCCGCGCCGCTCTCCAGGTCGGCGATGCCCATGGTCACGTAGGCCACGATCATCAGGGGGATGATGAATTTCAGGAAGGTGCTGAAGATACCGGACGCGGTCACCACGATCCGGCAGAACCAGACAGGCAGAAACTGTCCGATCACGATACCGAGGACGATGGCGATGAGGAGCTTGGGAAGCAGGCCGAGTTTAAATCCTTTCTTTTCCATTTACACAACCTCCGTTTTTTTATTTGGCCAAATTTCCTCTTGACCAGGTGGTATTTTTAGTATAACATGACTTATATGTTTAATCAAATTCATATATTTTATCAATTAATTGAATTTAATTAATAGATCAAATCGGACAGGAAAGCTGGAGGCGGAGATATGGAGCTGCGTCAGTTAAATACGTTTATCCGGTGTGCGCAGATGAAGAGTTTTTCCAGGGCGGCGGACAGTTTGGGCTACTCTCAGTCGGCGGTGACGGTGCAGATCCGCCTGCTGGAGGAGGAGCTGAACGTCCAGCTGTTTGACCGTGTGGGAAGGCAGGTTACCTTGACAGGGCCGGGGGAGCAGTTCCTGACCGGGGCCTATTCCGTCCTTTATGAAGTAAATAAGGCGGTCTCTTCCGTGTCAGGGACAGGGGAACTGCATGGAACGCTGCATATCGGCGTGATCGAGTCTATCAGCGCCGTAAAGCTGCCCGCCATCCTCAGCCGTTTTCGCACGCTCCACCCCAAGGCAGCGGTTCAAATCACCATCGGCACGCCCGAGGAGCTGATCGAAAAGATGGAGCGGGGCGAGCTGGATCTGATTTACATTCTGGACGCGCCGCGGTATAACAACCGCTGGTGCAAGGAGCTGGAGAGGAGGGAAGAGATTGTCTTTGTGGCCTCGTCCTCTCTGGAGCTGGGCCGGCAGGGGGCGGTGAACACGGCTGAGCTGCTGGACAGGCCCTTCTTCCTCACCGAGAGAGACGCCAACTACCGGCGGGCGCTGGACCGCTATCTGGCCTCCCAGGGTATGGAGGTCGCCCCTTTCCTGGAGTCCAGCGACACCTCCCTGCTCCTCAGGATGCTGGAGGAGAGCCAGGGGATATCCTTTCTCCCCCGGTTTATGGTGGAGCAGGGTATACGGAGGGGAAGGCTGATCGTGGTGGAAACCGCCGATTTTTGCCTGACCATGTATGGGCAGATATTCTACCGTAAGGACCGGTGGAAAACGGGGGAGATGGAGGAGTTTATCCGTTTGGCGGCACGGGAGGGCAGTTGGTCTGATTGATGCCAGAAGCGAACAGGAAGGACCGCCACGCAGCGGTTCGTTAAATCAGTGTTTAATTTAATTGCTGTCGCTCTTGACAAATCCGGTATGCTCATGTAGAATTATGATAATATTTTCTGCAAAACCGTGTGTCGCGGAGCCGCATGCTTTACGAAAAAGGGAAGAGCACGAGTTATTGGGCATTTCTCAGATAAGGCAATTCTATTCATAAGCTGTGTTTTGCGCGGTGTAACAAGTGAATAAGCTGTATCGTTTCACACGTTAAGACTGCCGGAAGCGGCAGGCGCTGTGATTATGGAATCCGGTTGGAGTCCGGAGCTGATACCCGTTGCTGTATGCATATGAGTTTGTGTTCATGGAGTGATCCGGTCATTGGGAAACTGAGAAGGCGGAACACAGGCGCAGGGGCGCTGCCCCGATAGTATGTAAGCCAGAAGACCGACGGTACACGAAATATATGGGTGCTGGTATTGCTGTGCCCTGATATATTTCGTGGCGGGATTATTTGACAGACGCGTAAAAAACGGACGCGAAGCTTTTTAGCTTCGCGTCCGTTTTTTGCTTTATGGGAGTGTGGATATGAGTAATGCAGGACACCTGCAAATGGGCAGAACGAAAGCCGCGCAAGAGACAGGTGGGAAAATAAGTGAGGAAGAGCTTATCCGGCGCAAGGAAGAATTCAAGCAGCGCGAGAAGGAATTTGACTGCCTGCACGCGGACGATACGGATGAGCAGCTTCTGGCATACCTTCGCTTTTGCGCGAAAAAGCTGGGACATTCTCCGTTTAAGCGCGAGGTGGTCGGCGGGGAGCTTATAAAAAAGCGCTTCGTTCTGTGGTCGATCGCGCTGTGGCAGGCGGGGCTTCCGATGGCCAGGGGCATGAGGCCGCCTACGGAAAAAGAAAAGCGGCAGTTTGAAAACGGAAGCCTGCGCCGCGCGCGCGAGGCAAAGGCGCGGCGGGCTATGGAAAAGCTTTAACCGGGTATGTACCCGAATTACATATTGAGAGGAGAAAAACATGAAAAAAAGATTGGTAAGCCTGCTTCTGGCCCTTATGCTGGCAGTTGGGATGCTCCCGGCGGGGGCCATGGCGGCGGATGACACGGAGGGACCGGAGCGGATCACCGCGGCGGTCCCGGATGCAGACGCGCCGCTCACGCTGTCCCAGCGCAGCGCGCCTGCCACGATTACATCGGCAGAGGATTTGGCGGCGCTGGCCGAAGCGGTAAACGGCGGTGAAAGCTGCGAGGGGCAGACCGTCACGCTGGCGACGGACATCACCCTGACCGGAGAGTGGACGCCCATCGGCACCGCTGAAAGCCCGTTCAGCGGCACCTTTGACGGCGGATATCATGTCATTTCCGGACTGAATGTAAACGCCAGCACCGACAACGCCGGACTGTTCGGATACCTGTCCGCTGAGGGCACCATCAAAAATCTGGTGGTCGAGGGCGAAGTGAACGCATCCGCTGACAATGCCGGCGGCATTGTGGGCACCGCTTACGGCGCGGTTCTCAACTGCGGCAATTATGCCACTGTGACCGGGACTGGCAATGCAAGCGTTATCGGCGGCATTGCGGGTATGTCCTATGCTGAAATAAATAACTGCTTCAATGCTGGCAACGTTTCCGGCTATAGCAATGTAGGCGGTATCGTGGGCGCTACCATGGGTCCTATTGACAGCTGCTATAATGTCGGTGCCGTTTCCGGTGATGGCTGCATAGGCGGCATCGCGGGACAGAACCCGGTGAACGATATAGTCGACTCCTACACCGCGGGAACTGTGACCGGCCAGGGCGACGAAGTGTGGGCTTTCGGCCACAGCATTGGCTGGGCCGAGAACTCCTATTACTTGGAAGGCTCCGCTAATGAAAATCCTGATTTTGGTAGAGCTACCGCCGTGACCATATCAGAGCTGGCCGCCCTCGCGGGCAGCCTTGGCGAAGCTTTCGAGGACGGGGACAACGGCTATCCTGTCCTGGCCTGGGAGGGAAACGTGCTCAACGCACCGCCTGCCCCCAAGCTGACGGTCAAAGTGACCTTTGCCGTGACCCCGGCAAATGCGGAGATCAGAGTCCAGGATAAGGACAACTACAACGCCCCTGTTAGCGCGAACGATGACGGCAGCTATACCGTGACCCTCGGCGGGCACTACTACTACGGTATCTTTGCAGAGGGCTATGTCTATGTGGAGGAGCTGGATTTTATTGCCGACGGGAACCGGACCATCACGGTGGAGCTGGAAAAACAGGGGAGCGCCGTTGTAACGCCGGAGCCGACGCCGACAGAGCCGGACGAGGACGACCCGATCAGGGAGCACCGCGAAAGCGCGCTGGCAAACCTGAAGGAACAGTTTGACAAATACGTGGAAAGCGACTACACGGCTGGAAACTGGGCCAAGCTGGTCGCCGCGTATGAGAAGGGTGTCGCAGCCATCAAGGCCGCCAGGCCTGCCGAGGCGCCCTACATTGAAAACAACATAATTGCGGCGCTCAACGCGGCGATCGCCGCCATGCAGGACGTGAAATCCGACCCCGCCGGCACAGTAACCGTGGCGGTGTCCGTGGACGCCAACACGCTGGGCCTGGGGTATATCATCAAGCCCGCTCTGGTAGAAATCCCCCGCAATACCCAGGCATCAGTCGTCATTACCGACCTGCTGAAGAAAAACGGCTACAGCTATGATTATACCGGCAGGAGCATTGAGGACGGCTTCTATCTGGAGGGCATCGAGCCGGTGGACCAGACCGAAGCCACCGTTGCGCCGTTCATCGTGGACGCCATGGGCGGCGAGAGCGAAATTTGGTACGGGGATCGCAGCGATGACTTTTTGGGCGAGTTTGACTACTGTAACATGTCCGGCTGGATGTACTCCGTCAACGGCAGCTTCCCCGGCGTAGGGGCGGCCAGCTGGAACATGGGCGACGGCGAGGTCATGCGCTGGCAGTTCACGGTCTATGGCTACGGCGCGGACCTGAACGCGGATAACTCCACCTGGGGCGCGTCCAGCATCATTCCGACGCTGGGCAATAAGGATGAGCTCACCTGGGCCGTCGCCGGGCTGCGCGCGGAGAAGTCCGACGCGGAGCTGGAGAAGAGCGACGCCTACAAAAAAGCCATGGAGGTTCTCCAGGACCCGGCCGCGACACAGAGCCAGATCGACGCGGCGTATGACGCCCTCGATGATCTGGACAGCGGCTCCGGCGGCGATTCCAGCGAGTCCGGGTCCGGCAATGACGTGACCCGCAATCCCCCTACCGATAAGGACGAGTACGGGAACGCCAATGTGACCATGGGGGAGCAGGACATTTTCGACATCATTGACCAGGCCAAGGATGAAAAGGCCGACAGGATCGTCATTGAGCCCAAGGTCGACGGCGAGGCGGGCAAGGTCAGCGTGGAGCTGCCGAAGTCCGCCGTGGGCGACATTGTCAAGGACACCGGCGCGGCGCTGAGCGTCAGGACGGATGCCGGCACCGTCACCATCCCCGCCGCCGGCCTGGAGGAGCTCAACAGGCAGTCCGGCAGCAAGGTCACCATTTCCGCTGAGGCCCTCAAGGGCGAGGACGGCAAGGCCAGCGGCGAGACGAGAATTGAGGTCGCCGTGGACAGCAGGGCTGTCGAGAAGATCTCCGGCGGCATCACCGTTGCCGTGCCCGCCGCGGAAACCGGCAGCGGCAGCGTGCTCGTGCTCGTGAAAGCTGACGGCACGGAGGAGATCGTGAAGAAATCCGTCCTGGACGGCAAAATGGTCGCCGGGATCGTGAACGGCTCCTGCACCGTGAAGGTCGTGGACAACAGCAGGCAATTCGACGACACAGCGGGGCACTGGGGCAGCGACGCCGCTGCCTTTGCCAGCTCGCACGAGCTGTTTGGCGGCACGGGCGAAAATACCTTCTCTCCCGACGCCTCAATGAGCCGCGCCATGCTTGCAACGGTGCTCTACCGTCTTGAGGGCGCCGCGGCAAACGGCAGCAATCCCTTTGACGATGTGCCGGAGGACACATGGTACGCCGACGCGGTGACATGGGCCGGGAACGCCGGCATTGTGACCGGTACAGGCAGCGGCTTTGATCCCAACGGCGATGCCACCCGCGAGCAGCTTGCGGCCATGCTCTACCGCTACGCCATGGCACTCGGCATGAGCACCGCCGCCTCCGGCGATCTGACCGGGTTCAGCGACGGCGGCAAGACCTCCGACTGGGCGAAGGATGCCATGAGCTGGGCCGTAGGCAGCGGACTTATTTCCGGCAGGGACAACGGTGCGCTCGACCCCACCGGCACCGCGACCCGGGCCGAGGTTGCCGTTATCATGCAGAGACTGATTGGCCTCATGGTGAAGTGATCAGGCGCAGCCCGCGTCAGCTCATGATGAGCGCCGCGGGCTGTTATAAAAGACTCAGGAGGTAATTATGCGTTTATTAAAAAGAGCCCTCACCCTGCTGCTCTCCCTTACTCTGGTGCTGGCACTGACCGTGCCCGCCTTGGCGGCAGTGTCCGGCCAGGAGCTCTCCGACGCCATTACGGACACCGCGGAGTACATGTACAAGACCGTTAAAAATCCGCAGGTGGGTTCCATCGGCGGAGAGTGGGCCGTCCTGGGCCTGGCCCGGTCGGGATACACCGTGCCGGACGCCTACTACCAGAACTATTATGCCGCGGTGGAGGCGTATGTCAGCTCCTGCGGCGGCGATCTGCACGACAAAAAGTATACCGAGTATTCCCGCGTCATCGTGGCGCTCAGCTCCGTCGGTAAGGACGCGCGGGATGTGGCGGGGTACGACCTGACCAAGCCTCTGGGCGACTATGACAAGACGATCTGGCAGGGGCTCAACGGACCCATCTGGGCGCTTATCGCCCTGGACAGCCGGGACTATCCCATGCCGATCAACCCGGAGGCGAAAACGCAGGCGACCCGGCAGATGTATATTGACCGCATACTCGACTGCCAGCTGCCCGACGGCGGGTGGAGCCTGTTCGGCGGCACCTCGGCGGCCGGCTCCGGCGACGGCGTGTCCGACCCGGATATCACCGGCATGGCGCTGCAGGCCCTGGCAAAATACCAGAACCAGCCCGCCGTGAAGAAGGCCAGCGAGGAAGCCCTGGCCTGCATGTCAAAGCGGCAGAATGACCAGGCCGGGTTTTCCTCCTGGGGGACAACAAACTCGGAGAGCTGCGTGCAGATGATCTGCGCGCTCTGTGAGCTGGGCATTCCCCTGGACGACGCGCGGTTTGTGAAAAACGGCAGGACCATGCTGGACAACCTCATGACCTTCTACATCCCCGGCAAGGGCTTTCTGCACACCGCCGACGGCAGCGGCTCGAACCAGATGGCGTCGGAGCAGGGCTTCTACGGCCTTATCGCCGCCCGGCGGATGCAGACCGGGCGCAGCAGCCTCTACCGCATGGGTGACGCCATTACCGTGCCGGAGGCCACCGGCGGACTCAGCAGGGGAGAGGGGCTGGAGGGCAAGGACCCGGCGGTGCGGGCTGTTCCCTTGCAGGAGCCGGGCAAGACCTTCAGCGATATCTCCGGCGAAAACGCCCACGAGAACGAGCCGGCCATCGAGGCCATGGCGGCCAGAGGCATACTCAACGGCAGACCGGACGGACTGTTCCACCCCGACGACAGCATGACACGCGCGGAGTTCGCCGCCACGGTAGTCCGCTCCCTTGGCCTGACACCCAAGGCGGGCGATGCGTTTTCAGATGTGACCGCCGACAGGTGGTACGCCGCCTATGTGGGGACCGCGTCGGACTGCGGCATCATCACCGGCGTCGGAAACGGAAAATTCAACCCTGACGGCACGATCACCAAACAGGAGGCCGCCGTCATGGTGGCGCGCGCGGCCAGGCTCTGCGGCATGGACACGCAGCTGGACACCGGCGCTGTCCGCGACGTGCTGGCGCAGTTTGGCGACTACGTCGGTACGCCGGAGTGGGCGCGGCAGGGGCTGGCGTTTTGCTATCAGGAGGGCATTTTGGACGACAGCGCGCTGAATATCCGGGGCGACGCCGTCATGAAGCGCGGCGAGATCGCGCAGATGCTGTTCAACCTTTTAGGCAGCGCCAATCTGCTGTAAGGGGGACTGGGCATGTGGTGGAAAAAGAATAAATGGAAGGTCATTGTACCAATAGCCGTGATCGCGGTTCTGGCGGCGGCCTTCTGGTACGGCGGCGGCGCGCCGGGGCTTCAGGGCTGGACGGTTGAGCGGGAGCAGGCAGCGCCCGCCGCGGTGCTGGAGGCGCCGCCGGAGGTAACGCCGGACCGAGTGAAGGAGCCGGAGGAGACTCCGGCGGAGACACCGGAGTCAGATCCGGAGGAACCGGAGCCGGACGAAACGCCCGGGACGGCGGTCGAAGCGGACGAACCTCCGGGGACAACGCCCGAACCCGAACCGACGGAGCCGGTGCAGCCTGAGGAAGGCTTCGCCAGCCGGCCCGGCGGGGTGGAAGGGGGTCTCTCCGCCTCGGAGAAGGTGGCCCTGGCGGCGGAGCTCGCGGGAGGCTCGTCCCCCGGCGTCATGGCCGGCGATAAAGAATATTCCGAGGCGCAGGGCATGGCTATTGACCCCAACACCGGCAAGGACAAGTACCTCACCGACCCTGTCCCCGAAGGCAAGCCTCTGCCCGTGGAACCGCAGGACGCGACTATTTCTGATATTGCCTGCACATGCACCCTGTCCATCTCCTGCGCCACGATACTCGACCACATGGACTGGCTGGACCCGGAGAAGGCGGAGCTGGTTCCGGACGACGGCTGGATACTGCCGCCCACCCAGGTGACCTTCTACGAAGGCGAGAGCGTGTTCAATGTTCTGCAAAGGACATGCAAGCAGAATGGGATACACATGGAGTTTTCCAATACTCCTATGTACAACTCGGCGTACATTGAGGGCATCCATAACCTTTACGAGTTCGACTGCGGGGAGCTGTCGGGCTGGATGTACAAGGTCAACGAGTGGTTCCCCAATTACGGCTGTTCCCGCTACCAGCTGAAGGAGGGCGACGTCATCTGCTGGGTCTACACCTGCGACCTGGGTGTGGATGTCGGCGGCTTCTACTCTACTGGGGGTTAGAAATGGCCCGCCGTGACGGTGCCGCAAAGGCTGCGAAACGCGGTCAATATCCTGTCCATCATGGTAACCTGGGCGCTGGAGAACGCCATCGGGACCGCAGACAGCATGAAAAGCCGGGGCTACGGCCTGCCGGGGCGGACGGCGTTTTCCATCTGCCGTTTTGACGGGCGCGACAGGGCGGTTCTGACGTGGCTTATGGGCTGCGGCTTCTATGTGGCCTGCGGCTGGGCCGCCGGAGGGCTCTACTGGCGCTATTATCCGACCGTCAGGCACGCCGCGGTCATGCCGCTGACCGTAAGCTTCCGGCTGGCGTACCTGGCGCTGTGCCTGACGTCGGTGATTCTGGATCTGAGGGAGGAGCGTATTTGGAAACATTTGCGATCCGAAAATTGACCTTTTCCTACCCGGAGCAGGAAAACAGCGCTGTTACTGACCTGACGCTGGACGTGAGGCAGGGGGCGTTTCTGGTTCTCTGCGGCCCGTCCGGCTGTGGGAAGAGCACGCTTTTGCGGCAGCTGAAGAGCGTTTTGGCCCCTCATGGGCGCAGAACCGGGGAGATTCTTTTTGAGGGAACGCCGCTGGACAGGCTGGACCAGAGGACGCAGAGCCAGAAGATCGGCTTCGTACAGCAGTCGCCGGAGGACCAGATCGTCACGGATAAGGTGTGGCGCGAGCTGGCCTTCGGTCTTGAGAGCCTCGGCTTTGACACGCCCACCATTCGCCGCCGCGTCGCGGAGATGGCCAGCTTTTTCGGCATACAGACCTGGTTTTACAGGAATGTGACCGAGCTTTCCGGAGGCCAGAGCAGCTTCTGAACCTGGCCTCCATCATGGCCATGCAGCCGTCGGTGCTGATTTTAGACGAGCCGACCAGCCGGCTGGACCCCATAGCGGCGGAGGACTTTCTTGCGACGCTGGGGAAAATCAACCGCGAGCTGGGCACGACAGTCATACTGACCGAGCACCGTACCTCGGCCAACCAAATGGCGCGCGCACTCCTGCCTAAGGCCGTTACCGCTGAGGATGTCATCGCCGCCTGCGTCGGTGAGGTACCGGAAGGCCCCGGCCTGCCGGACGATATCCCGCCCCTGCCCGAGCCGAAGCCGGAAACAGCGGACTGGAAGCCGAAAAAGCTCCCATGGTGGCGCAAGCTGGGCGCGGCTCTCTCCGGCGCGGCGGCAATCGTCCTGTTTCTGGGCTTGATGGGTACCGTTGACCTGACCGGGATTGTGAACGCTGTGGGTATCACGCCCCAGGGCCGGGGTCTGCTGCCCCGGTACTTCGCCTTCCGCGCGGCCCTGTTCATCTTCGCCGCCTGCATCAGCCGCCGTCACTACCGGCCCGACTACCTGCGGCAGACGCCGAAGGAAAAGCGGAAGCTGACAAAGCGCACCGTCGCTGCTGCGGCCCTGATCCTGCTGCTGATTCCGGTGACGCTGTTTGTCGGCGTCTGCTATCTGGCCGGGAAAAAATACTATTTCATCTTCCTTTTGATCCTTCTTGATATGTCTTTTCGGACATTATCATACATAAAGGAGATAGCCTGGAGCAGAAATGCTCCAGGCTATCTCCTTTTGCATCCGGACAGCGTTCATACATATCGGCCCAGCCCAAAACAGGCCGGGACCCCGCTTATGCCGTCATATCTCATACCAACGGATCTCGTTTGCCTCCAGCTTTAAGGGGAAGCTGGAGCCGTCCTCACGGTACACCGTGGCGGACTGGGGCTCATAGGTATTGTTGACCACGCAGTACTTGCCTTTTTCCACATAGGCATGGACATCCACGTTGTAATTTGAGGACATCCACACTTTCAGCTCTCCCTCGCTGTGGGAGGACCACAGCACCGCACGGTGGAGCAGACGGCTGTTCTCAAAGGAGTAAGGCAGGCCGGAGATGTACACCGCCCGGCCCTGGCCAAAGCTGTTGACAGCAAGCTGTACCTCCCGGTCACGCTGGACCAGCACCTGCGCGCCCGGCAGGGCGTAGATGCCCTTTTTGCCCTCGCCGAAGTCCACCTCCCCGGTGCAGTCGGCAAGGATGAAGTGAGAGCGGTGTTCTTCCCAGTTGTACTTGTCATAGTTGAGGGTGAAGCCGGTCTCCTTTTCCACCCCAAGCACCCCGGCCAACTGCAGATAGCGGCCCTGGTACTGGTGCCCGGAGGGCTCGCCCACGCCGATGAAGCCGCCGCCGTTCCAGACGAAGCGCTTTACGGAGGCGGAGATTTTTGGATCCTCCCAAATTTCACCGCCGGTATGGGCGGTGTCGCCGTCGCCCACGTTGATGACCACATCCACTCCGTCAAGCAGACCGGGATTTTCCTTCAAATCATCAAAGGAGATAAACTGCACATCGTATGGCGCGCCGGACAGGGCCTCGATCACCCCGGCGTAGGAGTAATTCTGCTTCTGATACAGCGCGTGGTGCACCATGTGACAGCCCCAGGACCGGGCCCTCCCCCAGCTGTTGAGGACAGCCACACGCTTCACGCAATAGGGCGAAGCGCCCTTGATGTTTTCGTACAGCTCCCGGAACTCATTGCACACGGACTCAACGTAATCCAGAAATTCGGGGAACCGGCAGGCCAGCTTTAAATAGCCGCCGTAGCCGATGCGGTCGATGGGCTTTCGTAAAATGGCCCGCCGGGCGGTGACCCAGTTTTCCCTGGCCTCCCGGACGGGGTCGCCCCCCTCGTGGAAGGTGTCGGGGAAAAAGTAGGGGAGAAACCGCCCCTCCGTGTACCTCACGCCCGGAATGTCGGAGATAAGCCGCAGGGTGGACCCGTTGCCCACGCTGCCCACTACGGCGTCCAGGCCGATGCCCTTGAACTCGTCCATGTAAGGCTCGGTTCCGATCCAGTGGTCACCAAGGAACATCATAGCCTCCTTGCCCAGCTCATGGGTGATGTTCACCATCTCCCGGGCCAGGGCAGCCACCTCCCGGCGCTGGAAGGCCATAAAGTCCTTGAATTCCCTTGAAGGGACTCGGTACTGGTTGTTGTAGTAGCCCTGGTCAATGATAAACTCGGGGCGGAACTTATAGCCGGCTTCCCGCTCAAACTGTTCCAGAATATACGGGGAGACAGAGGCGGAATAGCCGTACCAGTCCACATACTTCTCCCGCTTCAGCTCGTCGAACACCAGGGTGAACTGGTGGAAGAAGGTGGTATAGCGGATCACGCTGACATAGGGATGCCCAGCGATGAAGCGCCGCAGACGCTCCATGGTGAATTTTCGCGTCTTGGGCTGGCGCACGTCGAAGGTGATCTGGTGCTCGAAGTCCTTCCAGTCGTTGGTGACGGCGTTGTACATGTGCACCGGGTCCCAGATCAGATAGGCCAGGAAGCTGACGGTGTAGTCGTGGAATGCTTCCGGGGCGTCGATCACAACACAGCCGTCCTCATACCGCCAGGCGTCCGGGGAAAGGGGCGCTCCCGTGGTGCGGTCCACTACCTCCCACCAGCGCTTTATGTCGTCACGGGTGTTGACCTCCATCAGCTCGCTGCTGATCCCCTTCATCAGGGGGATGGGCAGCGCGCCGCCGCTGGCCGTGTGAAAACCCGTCATGATATAGCACTGCTGCACCTCGTCGGGGTTGGCCCTGGCCCAGGCGTTGTCCTTCCGGGTGGTATAGTAGGTGGAGTAAACCTTGGCGTCCACGGTTTTGAGCTGCTCAGGGTAGTCGGTGCCGTCGCAGTCCCGGATGGCGTCAGCCCCCCAGCGCCTTAAAAGCTCCAGGGTTTCGGGGACCACGTCCACGTCGGTGGGGATGGTGACGCGGCCCCTGCGATCATTATTCATAGGGATTTCCTCCCGGTGTGATTATTTCTTCTTAGGGTCGGCGAAGCGGGTGTTGTAAAGGTACAGCGTCACCAGCAACAGCGCCAGGCCCGCCAGCATGAGCCCCAGACCGCTCAGCTTGCCGGTGAGCTTCCAGCCGTAGATCATCAGGGCAATGCCCAGCACAAAGGTGACCGCCATCAAAACGATGCGCAGCGCGGCGTGTTCTTTCCAGAATTTCATCTCTCCACCTAACCTTTCAGCCCGCCCACGGTCATGCCCTGGGTCAGCTTTTTCTGCACGCAAATATAGAGGATAAGCGTGGGCATCATCACCAGCACCAGGCCGGCGTACAGCCGTCCGTACTGGGCCGCGGACTGGGACGCCTGCATCAGGTTCAGCAGACCCACTGGGAGGGTTTTCTGCCCGGTGCCGCTGCTCATGAGGGTCATGGAGATTATGTACTCGTTCCAGAAGGACAGGAAGTTGAACAGAATGATGGTGAGGATGGAGGGCTGTGCCATGGGGAAGATGATGCGCACCATGGTGGTGCCGTAGCCCGCGCCGTCGATGTAGGCGGCCTCCTCAAAGTCGTGGGGCAGGGTGGCGAAGTAGCCGGACAGCAGGTAGATGGTGAAAGGCAGGGCGGTGGAGGCGTACACCACGGCCAGCGTCACCAGGTTGTTCATGAAGATGTTGTCGAGCCTGAACAGGTACTTCATCCAGCTGTCCCAGTCCCGGAGCATCAGGAAGATGGGCACGACAATATAGTTGACGTTGATGAACAGGCCCGCCATGAACAGAGTGTTCAGCAGCCTGCCGCCCCGGAACTTGAACCGGGACAGGCAGTAGGCCGCCGGAAGCGCTACCACCAGCAGAATGGCCAGGGCCAGGGCGGTGACGATCACCGAGTTGAGCATATAACTGCCCATGCTGGCGGCGTTCCAGGCGTCCACGAAGTTCTGCCAGTAGAAGGAGGCGGGCAGGGCCCAGGGATTGCCGTAGAACTCGCTGTTTTCTTTGACGGAGGCCAGAAATACCCAAGCCACCGGCACGATGATCAGCACTGCCAGGGTGATGAGCACCACATAGATAAACACCTTATACAGGGTATTTCCGGAAGATTGTTTTTTTGTCATAACCGTACCCTCCCGTCACATTTGAAGCACGTCACGCTTGGTGGCCCGGTTGACCACGGCGGACAGGGTGAAGGAAAACAGGAAGATGATAACGCCCGCGGCCATGGCGTAGCCGTACAAGCCCTCGTCCTTCTGGTTGTACATAAAGCTCAGGCCCACGTCGGCCATCCCCTTGGCTACCATGGCCTTGACGAACAGGAAGGCCATATTGATGGTGGAGATAATGAAGAAGGTGAGGGTGGTGCGGATGTTGGTCCAGACCAGTGGCAGGGTGATCTCAAAGAACTGCTTTAGCCGGCCCGCGCCGTCCAGGCTGGCGGACTCGTACAGGTCCACCGGCACGGCGGACATGGAGGCCATATACATGACCATATAGTAGCCGATGGCCTGCCATACCATGGCGATGATGACGCTGATAATGACCATAGGCTGGTCTTTCCAGAGGATCATGATATCCTTCCCGGAAACCATGGACAGGATGCTGTTGAGCATACCGTTCTCCGGCTTGTAGATAGCGGAGAAGATACCGGCGATAACGACCACGGAGAGAATGTTGGGGATATAAAAGATGATGCGGAAAAAGTTCTGCCCGCGGATCTTTTCCCGGGTGAGGATAGCCGCGAACACGATGGCGAAGAAAAAGGTGATGATGGTCACTGTGACGGTGAGCAGGATAGTGTTCTGCATGGAGGTTATGAATTTCGCGTCCTTGAACAGGATCTTGAAATTGCTCAGGCCCACGTAGGTCTCCGTGGGCGAGTAGGCCCCGCGCTCATACAGGGACATGCGGAACACATTCAGCGTGGGCATGACCATAAACAGGAAAAACAAAATGGTCGCCGGGGCAACACACAGGATGATGAACCGGCTGCGGCCTTTGCTTCGCATGGAATCGCTCCTTTCGTTCTCATATTACAAAGGCGGCGGTGAGCGGTTACGCTCACCGCCGCCTGATCACTGGCGATTGCTGTGCGTCAAACGGTGCGGCTTACTCGGTTACCAGGTTCGCGCGCATCTGGTCGCTGGCGGCCTTTATGCCGTCGACCCACTGGTCCTGAGTCACGGAGCCGTTTATCAGGCCGTTCACGGGATCGAAGAAAACCTCGCGCACGCTGCCCAGGCCGGCCACAGCCTCATAGGTGGCGAAATTGCCCATGGCGGCGTCGGCGCCGTTGTCATAGATGGAGTAGAAAATCTTGTTGTCGCCCTCGAGATTGTCTGTCAGGCCGGGGACGGGCTGGATGGCGCCGCCCTTGGCGAAGATGGCGCAGGCCTTGTCACTGTACAGGAAGGCCACGAACTGCTTGGCAGCGTCCATGTTGGGGGCGCTGGCGGGGATCCAGGCCTGCTCCAGCCAGCAGTAGCTGGCTCCGGCGGCGCCGGACTTGGCGGCGGGCAGGGCGGTCATACCCCACTGGAAGCCGTCGGCACGGGGAGCCTCGGCCATTTCGCCCACGATCCAGGTGCCGTTGGGCATGAACAGGGCCTTGTTGTCCAGCACCAGCTGCTGGTTCTGGGTGAAGTCCTGGTCGTTGGCCTGTGCGGGGGTGACGGGGTTGGCGTAGGAGGCCAGCTTCGCGACGATCTCAAAGCACTGCTGAGCCTCGGGGGTGTCCCAGATGCCCTCGTCATAGACCAGGGCCCTGTTGTAGAAGTCGGGGCCGCCCACGGAGTACATCAGGGCGTAGAAGAAGGCGTCAAAGTAGCCGGTGGTGGGGTA
>JAMPGF010000021.1 GCA_023664105.1 Butyricicoccus sp.
CCCTGCTTGCCATAAGCGAGGCGAAGGGGCATGGCCTCGCTTATGGCAAGCAGGGCGCGGCCCAGAAGGACGTTGGCGTTGCCCCGGCATTTGTCGATCTCCTGGCCGGAGTGGCCGCCCTGCAAGCCGCCGAGGGTGAGAGTCACGGGCGCGGCGGTGACGCTTTCGCGGCGCGCGGGGAGCACGCTCGTCGCGCGAACGCCTCCGGCGCAGCCGGCGACGAAAAGGCCCTCGCTCTCGGAATCGAGATTTATCATTCTCCGGCCCTCAAGGGGGGTCACGTCAAGGCCCGAGGCTCCGGTCATGCCGACTTCCTCGTCCACCGTCAGCACAACTTCAAGGCGCGGGTGGGGGATGCTGCCGTCGTCGAGCAGGGCCAGCGCCATGGCTACGGCTATGCCGTCGTCCCCGCCGAGGGTGGTGCCGCGGGCGAAGATGAAGCTTTCATCGCAGTCGAGGTCGAGGGCGTCGGCTGTGAAGTCATGGGTGCTGCCGGGGTCCTTTTCGCAGACCATGTCCATGTGGCCCTGGACTATTACGGCGGGGGAGTTTTCATAGCCGGGGGACGCGGGTTTTATGATGATGAGGTTATTGAGCTCATCCTGATGGCACTCAAGGCCGCGCGCGCGGGCGAAGGCGGCGCACCAGTCGCTTAACGCCTTCGTGTTCCCGCTGCCGTGTGGGATGGCGCTTATGTCCGCGAAACGGCCCGTCACGGCGCGGGGCTCGAGCTCTCTTACATTCATGTTAAGGTCTCCTTTCACCCAATTTGTGGGTATAATTCAATAAATTCTATATTAGCACAAAAAATTTGCCTGTTCAATCATCACATACATACGAATTTGTGTATTGCAAAACGTTGTAAAATATTGTAGGATAGTAATTGTATTAATTTGACTGTAACCGGGCGCGAGCCCGTATCTACAGAATCCTCCATGAGGTGATAAAGGATGTATTTTAACAGCGAACAAATTGTGACTTGGACTCAGACCCTTTTGAGGATGCATCATGATGTCACGCTCCCCGAGGCCAGCGCGCAGCAGCTGCACGACTGTCTTGCCCAGGTGATAATGATGGGTATCCACGACGACTGGTCGAGGGCCAAGAAGGACCGCGGGCAGAAACGCCACGCGTATTACTTCTCCGCCGAGTTCCTCATCGGGCGGCTGGTATACTCGAACCTGTACAACCTCGGACTGCTGGGCGAGCTCAAGACGCTCTTCGCCGAGAAGGGCGCGGATTTGGCCTGCCTTGAGGAGATCGAGGACGCGGCGCTGGGCAACGGCGGCCTCGGCCGTCTGGCGGCCTGCTACCTCGACAGCGCGGCGACCTGCAATATCCCGCTGACCGGCTACGGCCTGCGCTACCGCTTCGGCCTGTTCAAGCAGCGCTTTGAGAACTTCGCCCAGAAGGAGCTGGCCGACGACTGGACAAAGTTCGGCGACCCCTGGAGCATCAGGCGCTACACGCACTCGGTGAAGATCAAGTTCCCCGACCATACGGTCATTGCCGTGCCCTATGACACGCCCGTTATCGGCTACCGCAACGGCAACGTCGGCACGCTGCGCCTCTGGCAGTGCGAGGCCGAGGAGGAGCTGGACTTCGACGCCTTCAACGCTCAGGACTATGAGCGCGCCCTCGCCGCGAAAAACAAGGCCGAGGACATCACGCGCGTGCTCTACCCCAACGACTCCACCCGCGAGGGCAAGCGCCTGCGCCTTAAACAGCAGTACGTCATCTCCAGCGCCTCGCTTCAGGATATCCTGCGCACCTTCCGGGAAAACCACGGCAGCGACCTCTCCCGCCTGCCCGAGCTGTGCGCTATCCAGCTCAACGACACGCACCCGACCGTCTCCATCCCCGAGCTTATCCGCCTGCTCATGGCCGACGGCATGGACTTCGAGCGCGCGTTCGATATCACGCGGCAGGTGTTCTCCTACACCAACCACACCGTCATGAGCGAGGCGCTGGAGAAGTGGGACATGGAGCTTATGCGCTCCGTTGTGCCGGAAATCTGCGACATTATCGTGAAAATCGACGCAAGGCTCAAGAGCGAGCACCCCGAGCTGTACATCATCAAGGACAAAACCGTGCACATGGCAAACCTGTCCGTCTACGCCGGCACCAAGGTCAACGGCGTGGCGCGCATTCACAGCGATATCATCAAGTACGACGTGTTCCGCGACTGGAGCGCCGTTTATCCCGAGCGCTTCACCAACGTCACCAACGGCATCACCCCGCGCCGCTGGCTGGGGCTGTGCAACCCTGAGCTGGCAGGAATGCTGCGCGACTATGTCGGCGACGGCTTCCTTACCCATCTGGACACGCTCGAGCAGCTCAAGGATAAGATCGGGCCGTCGATGATTGACCGCTTCAACCAGATCAAGTACATCAAAAAGCAGCAGCTGGCCGAGATCATCAAGAAGAACGAGGGCGTGGAGATCTCGCCGGACTTCGTATTTGACGTGCAGGTCAAGCGTATGCACGAGTACAAGCGGCAGCTGCTCAACGCGCTGGCGGTCATGGATATTTACCTCGGGCTCAAGGACGGCTCGCTGACCGACTTTACGCCGACCGCGTTTATCTTCGGCGCGAAGGCAGCGCCGGGATATTACCGGGCCAAGTCCGTTATCCGGTATATCAACCGCATCGCCAGGCTCATCAACAACGACGAGCAGGTCAAGGATAAGATCAAGGTCGTGTTCGTGCAGAACTACAACTGCTCCTACGCCGAGCACATCATCCCCGCCGCGGATATCTCCGAGCAGATCTCCCCCGCGGGCACCGAGGCCTCCGGCACCGGCAACATGAAGCTGATGCTCAACGGCGCGGTGACGCTCGGCACGCTCGACGGCGCGAACGTGGAGATCGTCGAGAAGGCGGGCATGGAGAACAACTACATCTTCGGCGCGAAGGTCGAGGATATCACCCGCATCCGCGACAGCTACCGTTCCCGCGACTTCTACGAGCGCGAGGGCCGGCTGCACCGCGTTATCGACACGCTGGTCGACGGCACGGTGGAGACCGACGACGGCGTGCGCGAGCTCTATCACGCGCTGCTCGACGGGGCCAACTGGCACAGGCCGGACCACTACTTCGTCCTGCTGGACTACCGTTCCTACTACGACAGCAAGCTGCGCGCTATCAATGACTGGCGTGACCGCGAGGCGTTTGGGCGCAAGTGCCTGATGAACATCGCGTCGGCGGGCAAGTTCAGCTCCGACCGCGCTATCAGGCAGTACGCCGAGGAGATCTGGCACGTGTGACAAATCAAATAAGAGGCCGCTTTGCGGCCTCTTATTTGAGTGGCTGAAAAAGCAGAAGGCCAAAGCCTTCTGCTTTTTGCTTTATTCTTTTTTTATTTTCCGCTGTGGATGGCTTTCATCCTCAGCGAATGGTCGAGGATGCTCTTGCGCAGGCGGAGGTTCTGGGGCGTGACCTCGAGAAGCTCGTCGTCGGCGAGGAACTCAAGGCACTGCTCAAGGCTCATCTGGCGCGGCGGGACTAATCTGAGCGCCTCGTCGCTGCCGGCGGCGCGCATGTTGGTCAGCTGCTTGCGCTTGCATACGTTGACGCTGATGTCCTCTCCCTTCGGGGAGACGCCGACGACCATGCCGCCGTAGACGGGAACGCCGGGGCCGATGAAGAGTACGCCGCGCTCCTGGGCGTTGAAAAGGCCGTAGGTCACGGACTCGCCCGTCTCAAACGACACCAGCGAGCCGGTTCCGCGGCGGGAGATATCGCCCTTGTAGGGCTCGTACTTCTCGAACACCGAGCCCATGATGCCCTCGCCCTTGGTGTCGGTGAGAAATTCGTTCCTGTAGCCGAAAAGCCCCCGCGAGGGTACTAAAAACTCCACCTTCATGCGGTTGCCAACGGGGGTCATTTCCAGCATCTCGCCGCGGCGCGCGCCGATTTTCTCGATGACCGCGCCCACGGACTCCTGCGGCACGTCCACCACCAGGCGCTCGATGGGCTCGCACTTCCTGCCGTCGACCTCCTGATAGAGCACGCGCGGGGGGGATACCTGGAACTCGTAGCCCTCGCGGCGCATGGTCTCGATGAGGATGGAAAGGCTCATCTCGCCGCGGCCGGCGACGTTGAAGCTGTCGGTCGCGCCCTCGATTTCGCTGACGCGCAGGGACACGTCCTTGAGCGTTTCGCGCATGAGGCGGTCGCGTATCTGGCGGGAGGTGACGAACTTGCCCTCGCGCCCGGCGAAGGGGCTGTCATTGACCGAGAAGGTCATCTCCAGCGTCGGCGCGGAAATTTGCACGAAGGGCAGAGGCTCGTCCGCGCCGCGCGCGCAGACCGTGTCGCCGATGGTCACATCGCCTATGCCGCTCATGGCGATGATATTGCCCGCCGAGGCCGAGGTCACCGCCACGCGGGACAGGCCCTCGAACTGGTACAGCGACACCGCCTTGGCCTTTTCCGGGGCCTTGTCGGGGCTGTGGTAGTTGCACAGGTCAATTTCCATGTTCTGGGTCACCGTGCCGCGCTCGATGCGCCCGATGGCAATGCGGCCAACGAACTCGTTGTAGTCGATCGAGGACACCAGCATCTGGAATGGCGCTTCGGCGTCCGTCTCCGGCGCGGGGATATACTCGAGGATCGTCTCAAACAGCGGCTTGAGGTCGGTACCGACGGTGTCGGGGGAGTAGCTGGCCGTGCCGTTGCGGCCGGAGCAGAAGAGCATGGGGCTGTCAAGCTGCTCGTCCGTGGCGTCCAGGTCCATAAGCAGCTCAAGGCACTCGTCTATGACCTCGTGTATGCGCGCGTCGGGGCGGTCAATTTTGTTGACCACCACGATAACACGGTGGCCCAGCTCGAGGGCCTTTGACAGCACAAAGCGCGTCTGCGGCATGGGGCCCTCCGCCGCGTCAACCAGCAGGATTACGCCGTTGACCATCTTCAAAATGCGCTCGACCTCGCCGCCAAAGTCGGCGTGGCCCGGGGTGTCGACTATGTTTATTTTCGTGTTGCCGTAGTGCACGGCGGTGTTTTTGGCCAGAATGGTTATCCCGCGCTCGCGCTCGAGGTCGCCGGAGTCCATGACGCAGTTGACCACGTCCTGGTTGTCGCGGAACACGCCCGACTGCTTGAGCAGCTCGTCAACCAGCGTGGTTTTGCCGTGGTCAACGTGGGCAATTATGGCTATGTTTCTCAAATCCTCCAAGGGGCTCAGACCTTTCCTGTTTTTTACTAATACTAATTTCAAATTAAATACTTTAATTTGAAATGCGCACGCTACGCGTGCTGGCGGCGCTTCGCGCCGCCTCGTCTCATAAAAACCCGACGCGCTTCGCGCTATAAAAAACTAAAGTTTTTTAACGGGTTTTAGTATCACAAAATTGAATTTTACCACCGCCGCGAATATTATGCAATAGTTTTCCGGCGCGCCGGAAAAAATTTTTCCGGCGCGCCGCAGCTTTTCGTATTGTTTCAATGCCCCAGGTTTTCCGCCGTGACGAACAGGCGCCAGGGCTGGCTCTCAAGCACGTTTTCCCGCACGCGCACGTCCCGGAAGCCGCCGTCGCGCAAAAGGGCGCACAGCGCCTCCGTCTCGTGGGCGTACTCAATGTGCTCCTCCGACTCGCGGCGCCAGAGCGCGCCGCGGCGCTCGAAGATGTCCAGGCCGTAAAAAAGCGCGTTCTCTTCCGCGTCAAATTCCGCGCGCCAGAGGCACAGCGCGTCATTCGCTTCGTCCACGAACACCTGCCCGTCCAACTCCCGCAAATGCTCTGGGGAGTGGATGTCAAAGGCAAGGCGTCCGCCCGGCTCAATGAACAGGTGGAGCCGGCGCACAAGCTCCGGAAGCTCGGCCCACGGGATGTAGTTGAGCGCGTCAAGGCTGCAATATGCGCCCTCCACCGTACCGTACAAATCCAGCTCCGACGCCTCCTGGCACAGGAACATGGGGCGGACGGGGAAAGCGCCCTGCCCCGCCTTCTCCTGCGCCAGCGCGAGCATCTCCTCCGAGACATCCACGCCGATGAGCTCGTGGCCGCGCTCCGCCAAAATGCAGGCGAGCGTCCCCGTGCCGCAGCACAGGTCCAGCAGCGTCAGGCGCTCCCGGCCCGGCAGGGCGAGGGAGCTTTCGTAGAAGTCCGCCAGCGCGGCGTAGGGCACGTCCGAGGTGAACAGGTCGTAGCAGCCGGCCAGCGGGCCGTAGGCGTTCATTCCTTCCCCTGGCCGTACAGGCGGTCGAAAACTATGGCGTAGCCGCCGTTGCCGTATTGCAGGGAACGGTTGACGCGGCTTATCGTGGCGCTGGACGCGCCGGTCTGGTCGAGTATGTCGTTATAGATGAGCCCGCGCTCGAGCAGTACCGCCACCTGATAGCGCTGCTCCATTGCCTGAAGCTCCGTGACGGTGCACAGGTCGTCGAAAAACTTCATGCACTCTTCCTCGTTCTTCAGCTGTAAAACGGCCCTGTACATATCAACGTTGCGGGGCTTTTTATTATGCTTGTTCATTGCCTGATTCTCCTTTTCCGCCTGGCGCGAGGATGCGTACGCGTAATTTTCTCCCATCTGTATTTTACACATTAAACCATCAAAAGTAAAGCCCCTTTTTTCTTCTTGTAAATGGCGGCGGAGTGATGTATAATATAAATCACACAGCCGCAGCAAAAGCTCTTGACATTACACCTTGCGGAAGCTGTATCATGTGCCTGCAACGGCACGAAGGGAGGAATCACACATGCCGTTTAATTTTAGCGATGCGATAGCGCCCCTTTTGCATCTGGCCGTGGATAACATGCCGTTCGTATGGGGCGCCGCCGCGCTTCTGTTTCTGGCGCTGGAGGCCGTGACGGTGGGGCTGGCATCGATCTGGTTTGCCATCGGTTCGGTCTGCGCGCTTATCGCCGCGCTGCTGGGCGCGCCGCTGTGGCTTCAGGCCCTCTGGTTCGCGCTCATCTCCGCGCTCACGCTGCTGCTGACCCGCCCGCTGGCGAAAAAGTTCATCAACGGCAGAAGCGAGGCCACCAACGCCGACCGAGTTATCGGCGCGGACTGCCGGGTTGTCGAGCGCATCGATAACCTCGCCGGCACCGGGGCCGTCTCCGCCGACGGGAAGGTCTGGACCGCGCGCACCGTCGACGGCTCGGTCGTCGAGCCGGGGGCTGTCGTGCGCGTGCTGGAGATCCGCGGCGTGAAGCTCATCGTCACCCTGCCGCCGGAATGGGAGAGCCTGCGGCGTTAAAAATCTGGTTTATAATTTTATTTTTTTCAACAGGAGGTTTTCGTTATGCCTTACAACATCGCAAACCTGGGGGCGCTGGCAGTCCCCATAGTGCTGGCCGTCATTCTGGTCATCATTCTGGTTAAAAACATTCGCGTCGTGCAGCAGGCAAGGGCCTACGTCATCGAGCGCCTGGGCGCGTACAGCACCACCTGGACCGTGGGACTGCACTTCAAGATCCCCTTTATCGAGAGGGTCGCCAAAGTCGTCTCCCTCAAGGAGCAGGTCGCCGACTTCCCTCCCCAGCCGGTTATCACCAAGGATAACGTCACCATGCAGATCGACACTGTGGTGTATTTCCAGATAACCGACCCGAAGCTGTACACCTACGGCATCGAGCACCCCATGGTCGCCATCGAAAACCTCTCGGCCACGACGCTGAGAAACATCATAGGCGATCTGGAGCTCGACCAGTGCCTGACCAGCCGCGACGTTATCAACACCAAAATGCGCGCTATCCTCGACGAGGCCACCGACCCCTGGGGCATCAAGGTCAACCGCGTTGAGCTGAAAAACATCCTGCCGCCCAAGGAGATCCAGAACGCCATGGAAAAGCAGATGAAGGCCGAGCGCGAGCGCCGCGAGGCTATCCTGCGCGCCGAGGGCGAGAAGAAATCCGCCATACTCTCCGCCGAGGGCGAGAGGGAGGCCGCGGTCCTGCGCGCCGACGCCAAGAAGCAGCAGCAGATACTCGAGGCCGAGGGCGAGGCCGAGGCCATCGTAAAGGTTCAGACCGCTACTGCCCAGGGTATTGAGCTCATCAACAAGGCTATGCCCTCTGACGCCGTGCTGAAGATCAAGGCCCTCGAGGCTTTCGCCGCCGCGGCCAACGGCAGGGCCACGAAGATCATCATCCCCAGCGAGATTCAGGGGCTCGCCGGACTGGCCGAGGGTATTGTGGAGGCTGTGAAGGATCCGCAAGCCGCGGAAGCCGTGAAGAAAAGCCAGAAGTAAGAACGCTTGACAAATCCCCGCCGCGTGCTGATGCTCCGACGGATAAAGGGAAACCCCCGCTTAATACTAATTCTCGATTGAAAGTTCAATCGAGAATTCCGCGTGCTACGCACGCTCGCGCCGCGCAAAGCGCGTCGCGCCGTCTCATTAAAACCCTGACGCGCCTACGGCGCTATAAAAAGCTCTTGGAGCTTTTTATCAGGGTTTAGTATAACAGGCACTTTTCCCGCCCCAGATTTATGGGGCGGGATTTTGCATTTTGTACAATGTGCCGAATATAGCCCCTTTAAAAATATATTATGCCAAAATCGGTCAATTCCGACAAAAAAAGCTGTTATTTTTCTAAATTGTATGGTATAGTAACCATAAGCAGGCATTCAGGCGCTCACCGGCGCAGATGCCTCGTACACAGACCGCATTCGCGGACACCAAGAGTATGCGATAGGAGTGAGTTGAATATGAACTGGGCCGTATACACAGACAACGCCGCAATCGAGCGCTTTATCTCCGGGGACAGCAGCGACGCCTACAAATGCTTCGGCTGCCACTACATACCGCAGATTGACGCGTACAGCTTCACCGTTTGGGCGCCGCGGGCGCAGAATGTGTCGCTGGTGGGCGACTTCAACGGCTGGGACGCAAACGCCTGCCCCATGCAGCGGCTGGACAACGGCGCGTGGGTCGCCGTCGTCGAGGACGCCAAGCATGGACAGATATACAAATACGCCGTGACCGGGTCCTCCGGCGAGACGGTGTGGAAGACCGACCCCTTCGCCTTCCACTGCGAGACCGGCCCGGCCACGGGCTCGAAGGTTTGGAACATCGACGGCTTCGAGTGGACCGACGGCGAGTACAGGAAGTCCCGCGAGGGGCTGGACATACTCAACGCGCCCATGTCGATTTACGAGATGCACGTCGGCTCCTGGAAACGGGACGGGGACGTGAAATTCCCCTGGTACCGCAAGGTAGCCGACCAGCTTGCCGAGTACTGCGCCGACATGGGCTACACGCACGTTGAGCTGCTGCCCATAACGGAGTACCCCTACGAGGGCTCCTGGGGCTATCAGGTGACGGGCTACTTCGCCCCCACGAGCCGCTACGGCACGCCGCAGGACTTCATGTACTTCGTCAACCGCCTGCATGAAGCCGGCATCGGCGTAATCATCGACTGGGTGCCCGCGCACTTCCCGCGCGACACGCACGGCCTGCCGTATTTCGACGGGCAGGCGCTCTATGAGCGCGACGACCCGAAGATGGCCTCGCACCCCGACTGGGGCACGCTTATCTTCGACTATTCCAAGCCCCATGTGCAGAGCTTCATGCTCTCCTCGGCGGGAATGTTTATCCGGGAGTACCATGTCGACGGCCTGCGCGTCGACGCGGTGTCGTCCATGCTCTACCTCGGTTACGGCCGCGGCAACGACTTCACCCGCAACCGCGAGGGCGGGGACATCGACCTGGGCGCGATCGAGCTCTTGCAGCGTGTCAACACCCTGGCCGCGGAGCTTGGCGCGGTGACGGTGGCAGAGGAGAGCACCGCCTATCCGCGCATCAGCGCGCCCGCGAAGGACGGCGGGCTGGGCTTTACCTTCAAGTGGGACATGGGCTTTATGCACGACATGCTCGACTACCTCGCGCTCAACCCCCTGTTCCGCCGCGGCAGCCATAACAAGCTGACCTTCTCGATGATGTACGCCTTCTCCGAGCACTTCGTGCTCGCCTTCTCGCACGATGAGGTGGTGCACGGCAAGAAGTCCATGGTGGACAAGATGTTCGGCGACTACGACCAGAAATTCTCCACGCTGCGCACGCTCTTCGGCTTCCAGTACGCCCACCCCGGCAAGAAGCTCAACTTCATGGGCGCCGAGATCGGGCAGTTCATCGAGTGGAACCCCAGCCGGGAGATCGATTGGTTCCTTACCAAATACCCCCGGCACGAGGAGATGCAGCGCTTCGTGCGCGAGCTCAACCGTTTCTACCTCGCCCACCCCGCAATGTACAGCCGCGACACCGGCTGGGACGGCTACAAATGGCTGAACGTGGACGACCGCGACCGCAGCTCCATTGCCTTCATGCGCATGGCCGATGGCGAGAGCGTGGTGTGCGTGTGCAACTTCACGCCCATGACCTGGGAGCTCCAGGCGGGATTGCCCGGCCCCGGCACGCTTGAGCTGTGCCTTAACAGCGACGAGTACTGCTACGGCGGCACGGGCCAGGAGCTGGAGAGCTCGCTGAAAAGCGAAAAGAAGCCCTTCCTCGAATTCCGGCACTCCGTGCTGGTCAAGCTGCCCCCGCTCTCCGTACAGTATTACATATTCAACCCCGGCGAGGAGGAAGAAGCGGATGAGCTTTCGGAAACCGGGGCTGCGGCTGATACCGGGGAAGAAACCAAGGAGGAAAAGGAAGAATGAATCCTGAGCTTGAGCAAATTCTGCATCTCAAACACCGCAACACTTTGCCCAAGGTGCTGCTCGCCTCGTCTGAGTGCGCCCCGCTGTCGAAAACCGGCGGCTTGGCCGACGTGGCCGGCGCACTGCCGAAGAGCCTGAACGCACTCGGCATCGAGACGCGCGTCATCACCCCTTACCACCGCTGCATCAAGGGCAAGTACGACGATAAAATCCGCCATATCTGCGATTTCGATATAAACCTGGGCTGGCGCAGGCAGTATGTGGGCCTTGAGCGGCTGGAGCTGGACGGCCTGGTGGTATACCTTATCGACAGCGAGTTCTATTTCGGCGACGCTATCTACCGCGGCGGCGGGGCCGAGATCGAGCAGTACGCGTTTTTCCAGCGCGCGGTGCTCGAGTGCATCCCGCGCCTGGACGATTTCGAGCCGGAAATACTCCACTGCAACGACTGGCAGACCGCGTTTATGCCCTTTTTGATAAAGTCACAGTATCAGGGCCACAGCCAGGGTAATCTCAAAACCGTGCTGACCATACACAACATCGCTTTTCAGGGCAAATACGGCTTCGACTTCATACAGGACCTGTTTGGCATCGACAGCTCCTGGTATCGCGCCACCGATATCGAGCACTACGGATGCGTCAACTTCCTCAAGGCCGGCTGCGTGTACGCCGACAGGGTCAACACCGTCAGCCCCAGCTACGCGGACGAGATTCGCACCGCTGCCTTCGGCGAGGGGCTTCAGGATGTGCTCGCCTGCCGCGGCGCGGACCTGTGCGGCATCATAAACGGATTGGATACCGTGGCCTTTGACCCGGCAACCGACCCGGCGCTGCCCTACCTCTTCGAGGGGAACGCCACCGAGTTCAAGGCAAAAAACAAGCTCGCACTCATGGACGAGCTGGGCATACACTGTTCGCCGGAGACACCGCTTATCGCCATGGTCACGCGCATGACCTCGCAGAAGGGCTTCGACCTGATCATGGAGAGCCTCGACCGGATTATGCAGCGCGGCGTGGCCTTCGTCCTGCTGGGCACGGGCGAGAAGCGCTATGAGGAGTTCATGCGCACGGCGGAGTACCGCTATCACGGGCGGCTGTGCGCCTTCCGGGCCTACAGCGAGCCGCTCTCCCGCCGCATCTACGCCGGCGCGGATTTGCTTTTGATGCCCTCGGCCTTCGAGCCCTGCGGCCTTTCGCAGATGATCGCCATGCGCTACGGCGCGCTGCCCGTCGTCCACGAGATCGGCGGCCTTCGCGACACCGTCCAGGCTTACAACTGCTTTGAGCACACCGGCAACGGCTTCTCCTTCTCGCTGTTCAGCTCTGACGCCATGCTCACCACGCTCGACTACGCGCTGGAGACCTGGTCCCAGCCCGACGCGCGCGTGGAGCTTATCGAGCGCGGCATGGCCACCGACTTCAGCTTCGGCCCCTCTGCGCTGGAATACGGGCGGCTGTTCATCTCCATCCTCGACCTCGCGGAGTGTCAGGCTTTTCACGACCCCTGTGACGAGGACTACCGCTTCCCCCTCGGCGCGGTAAAGTGCGGCGAGAAAGTGACGCTGCGCCTGCGCGTCCTCGGCGGCGCGGATGAGGCCGAGCTGATCGCCGGCGACAAGCCCTACCCCATGACCAAGACCGACGACGGTTTTGAGATAGTCTACACCGCGCCGGACACGCCGCAGGTGCTGTGGTACAGCTTCCGCCTGTTTGGCAGCGTCTGCCTGGGTGCCGACGGCGTGACCAGCGGCTATGTCCGCTCCTTCCAGCTGACGGTTTACGACAAGCACTTCAAGACCCCCGACTGGGCCGACGGCGCGGTGATGTACCAGATTTTCCCCGACCGCTGGCGCCACGAGGGCACCGCCCCGGCAAGGGGCACCGCCTACCACCGCGCGCTGGGGCGCAGCATAATCACGCACAAGGACTGGAACGAACAGGTCAAGTGGCAGGGCGGCGAGGGCTATTACCCCGACGACTTCTACGGCGGCACCCTGCTGGGCATCGAGAAGAGCCTGCCCGAGCTCAAGGAGCTGGGCGTAAGCGTGCTCTACCTCAACCCCGTTTTCGAGGCCGACTCCAACCACCGTTACAATACCGCCGACTATCTCAAGATCGACCCCATCCTCGGCACCAACGCGGCCTTCAAAAAGCTCTGCAAGGCGGCGGACGAGCTGGGCATGAAGATCGTGCTCGACGGCGTGTTCTCCCACACGGGCGACGACAGCGTCTACTTCGACCGCCGCGGCATCTACGGCGGCGACGGCGCGTACCAGAGTGAGGCTTCCCCTTATCACAGCTGGTACGATTTCCGCTCCTTCCCAGACGATTACCGCTGCTGGTGGGGATTTAAATCTTTGCCGGAGGTCAACGAGGGGGACACCGCGTGGCAGGACTTTGTCATCAGCGGGGACGGCAGCGTTATAAAAACCTGGCTTCGCGCCGGGGCCAGCGGCTACCGCCTCGACGTTGCCGACGAGCTGCCCGACGAGGTTATCGAGCTTATCCGCGGCAGCGTAAAGGGCTGCGACAGCGACGCGCTGATAATCGGCGAGGTCTGGGAGGACGCGACCACCAAGGTCAGCTACGGCCAGCACCGCCGTTATGCGCTGGGCACCGCGCTGGATACCGTGATGAACTACCCCCTGCGCGGCGCGCTCATCGACTTCGCCCTGGGCGAAATGGACGCCTTCGCCCTGCGCGACTTCCTGCTGGGGCAGAAGCTGAACTACCCCGCGCCGATGTACCGCTGTTTGATGAACCTGCTGTCCACCCACGACACGGCGCGCGTGCGCACGGTGCTGGGCAGCGGCGGCATTGACGGCGGCGGTATGGGCCGCGACGCGCAGGCCGCCTTCGTCCTCAGTGAGGAGCAGAACGCGCGCGGGCGCGCATTGCAGAAGCTGTGCGCCGTATTGCAGTTCACCCTGCCCGGCATGCCCTGCGTCTACTACGGCGACGAGGAGGGTATGCAGGGACTGCGCGATCCCTTCTGCCGCGGCCCGTATGTGAAAAACGACGGCGAGCTGCGCCAGGTCTACGCCTCGCTTGCCTTCGCGAGGAACTCCAACCCCGTGCTCCGGCACGGCGACGCGGCTTTCTTCGCGCCGAACGAGGATGTGCTGTGCCTGCTGCGCTTCAAGGGAAAGAAGGCCGTTCTCGCCGCGGTCAACCGCTCCGGCGTCGAGCAGACCGTAACGCCGAAGCTCAGCGATTTCCGCGGCGCTTTGCGCAAATCGCTCGAGGTCCTTCACGAGCTGCCCGAGGTAACGATCCCCGCCACGGACGCGGTAATCGTGAAGGTGAAATAGGAAAAAAATCGCCCCAGTGGGGCGATTTTTTTAACGCGTCGGAATTATCTCGATCCAATACCCGTCGGGGTCCTCGATGAAGTATACGCCCATAGCCTTGTTCTCGAAGCAGATACAGCCCATGGCCTTGTGCTTTTCATACGCCGCGTCGATGTCGTCGGTGCGAAAGGCCAGGTGGAACTCGCACTCGCCAAGGTCGTATTTCTGCGGGTGCTCGTCGAGCACGGTCAGCTCGAGCTCGAAGTCAGACTCGCCGTTTCCGATGTAGGCTATCGTGAAGCCGTCGCCGCTCTTGCGCCGCCGCTCGGTCAGGCCCAGGGCCTCTTCGTAGAATTTCAGCGAGGCGTCCAGGTCCGCGACGTTGTAGTTTTCATGCACCATCTTGAATTTCATTGCAGTACCTCCACAGCTTTTCCGTAATCGTACCACAGAAGCAAGCCTTTGGCAAGGCGGATTTTTTCAATCCGGCAGCTCGCCGCGCAGGAGGGAGTACATGCAGCAGGACTGCACCGCGCCGTTTTTGAACACGCTCGAGCGCATGACGCCCTCAAGGGTGAAGCCCGCTTTTTCCAGCACCTTCCGCGAGCCGGCGTTGCGCTCAAAGGGCTCGGCGAAGATACGCACGATGTCAAAGCGCTCAAATGCCTCGCGGCAGATTTGCCGCACCGCGCACGTCATGACGCCTTGGCCCCAGTAGTCCTCAGCCAGCCAATAGCCCAGCTCAGCCGAGCGGCGGTAAACGTCCGAGCCCACAAAAACGCCGACGCTGCCCGCCGCCTCGCCGTCGATCTCGATAGCACGGGTGAGCTGCCCTTTCCCCTCGTTCACGAGACAGGAGTCAATAAACTCCCGCGCGGCGTCGAGGCCGTAGGGATTCGGGAACGCGTCGCGCAGATTCGCCGCGATACGCGGATTATCCGCGAAGCGCGCCAGCGGCGGCGCGTCCTCGGGCTTCCAGGGCCTGAGTATGAAGTCTGTCATATTAGTCTCCTTTAATACTAATCTCGGGGGAAAAAGCTCTTGGAGCTTTTTATCAGGGTTTAGTATAAGCTATCCCCGCGGCAAGGCCGCGGGGATAGGTCTGCTTGTGGGTGTTTTAGAAGATCGCAACAACCGCGCCGTTGTACTCGCTGGCAATGAACTCCTTCACCGAGTCGGTGGTGAGGGCCTTGACAAGCGCCTGGATCTTCTCGCTGTTCTCGTCGCCGTTTCTCACGGCCAGAACGTTGGCGTAGGTCTGGGCAGCGTCGCCGCTGGCATCCTCGATGGCCAGCGCGTCGGCTACCTTCAGGCCGGCCTGGAGCGCGTAGTTGCCGTTGATGACCGCGACGGTGCCCGCGTCGCTGTTGTCAAGCTGGGCGGGGACGCTGTCGGCCTGCACGGGAACGACCTTGTAGCCGCCGTCGTCAACAATGTCCAGAGTGGTGACGCCCGCGGCCGCGCTGGCGTCGTCAGGCAGGGTGATCAGGCCCTCCTGCTGGAGCAGGAGCAGGGCGCGGGTTTCGTTGCTGTCGTCCGCGGGAATGATTATCGTCGCGCCGTCGGCCAGCTCGCCGAGGTCGCTTACCCCGTTGCCGTACACGCCGAAGGGCTCATAGTGCACCAGGACCGCGGGAACCAGGTCGGTGCCGTTGGAGTCGTTGAAGCTGAACAGGTAGGGGCTGTGCTGGAAGTAGTTGGCGTCGAGCTCGCCGTCGTCCAGGGCCTTGTTGGGCAGGACGTAGTCGTCATAGACCACGATGTCCAGCTCGTATCCCTGCTCGGCCAGAGCGGGCTTGACAAACTCGAGGATCTCCGCGTGGGGGGTGGAGCTGGCGCCGACGACTATCTTCTGAGGCTCGGAGGAAGCGTTGGCGTTGTCATTTGCGGGAGCGGCATCGGCGGGGGCGGTGTCCGCGGGAGCGGTGACGGCGGGGGCGGGGGTATCCGCCGGGGCGCTGCTGTTGCCGCAGGCGGCCAGCGAGAACACCATCACCAGCGCCAGAACGAGCACCAGCGCGATAGCTATTGCTTTGAACTTTTTCATCTTTTTTGTCTCCTTTTTATTGAAAATTTATTGCTATGGGTTTTCCAGCGTCATGGGCGCGTCACATTCGCCCGTGCCTGAAATTGGCCCTGACAAGCTCCTCAAATTTCCTGAGCATATCACTGCCTCACTCTCTTGTCGGTGCGGTGAGCGATGAACATGCCTATCTCCTGGATCACCTGGACAATTATCACCGTGAGCACCACGCAGACCCAGATTATATCGTCGTTGAAGCGCTGGTAGCCGTAGCTTATGGCAACCTGGCCCAGGCCCGTGCCGCCTATGGTGCCGGCCATGGCCGAGTAGCCCAGGATCGTCACCGTGGAGATGACACCGCCGATTATCAGCGAGGGCTTGGCCTCAGGAATGAGCACCTTCCATACGATGGTGAACGACGGCGTGCCCATGGCCTGGACGGCCTCGATTACGCCCTTGTCCACCTCCTTGATGGACGACTCCACCATTCGCGCGATATACGGCGCCGCCGCGATCACCAGCGTGACGATGACCGCCTTGTTGCCCATCGTCGTGCCCACTACCAGCTTAGCCGCCGGAAGCACCGCCAGCATCAGTATCACAAAGGGCACGCTGCGGAATGCGTTGACGATAATGCCGACAACCCTGTTGAGCACCGGCATGGGGTGGATACCGTCCTTGTCCGTCACGCTCAGCAGCAGGCCCAGAGGCAGCCCAATTATGTACGCCACTGCCGCGGAGATGAGCGTCATGTACACCGTTTCCCAGATGCCCGCCTGGATCAGACCCTTGTCCCAGAGCTTGAAGAACATATCCGAGAACACCGAGTGCAGAATAATGTCAACCTTATCCGCTATCAGCGCGAAGAAAGCCTGAATCTGTTCCATTTCCGCTCACTCCTCCCTTGAATAGGTCACGCCGTTGGCGTCCAGCCAGGCAAAGGCCCGCTCGGCCTGGTGTTCATCGTCCGGGAGCTGCAAAAGCATCTGCCCGTGCGCGTGGCCATCTATGTCGCGCGTGTCGGCAAAGAGTATGTTCACCGGCACCTGGCTCTCCATGACGAGGTTCGACACCACCGGCAGGTATGACGACTCGCCGTTGAACACCAGACGGAGCTTCGCCCCGCCGCTGATGTGCTGCGTGCTCTGCACGTTCGGCATCACCAGCTCGCGCGCTATCTGGGACTTCGGCGCGGTGAACACGCGCTTGACCTCGCCCGCCTCGGCGATCTCGCTGCTGTCAATGACCGCGACCTTGTCGCAGATCTTGTCGATGACCCTCATCTCGTGGGTTATCACCACGATGGTCACGCCCATGCTTCGGTTGATCTCCTTGAGCAGCTCGAGTATCGACTGCGTCGTCGCGGGGTCGAGCGCGCTCGTGGCCTCGTCGCACAGAAGGTACTTCGGGTTGGTCGCAAGCGCGCGGGCAATGGCGACGCGCTGCTTCTGCCCGCCGGAGAGCTGGGAGGGGTAGGACTTGCGCCGGTCGGTCAGGCCCACGAGCTCCAGCAGCTCCTCCGCGCGCGCGACGGCCTGCTTTTTCGGCACCTTGGCTATCTCCAGCGGATAGCAGATGTTCTGCGTGACGTTTCGCTGCTCGAGCAGGTTGAAGCCCTGGAAAATCATGCCTATTGAGCGGCGCATTTTCAAAAGCTCCTTCTGGCTCATTTCCGTGAGATCCTGGCCGTCGATAATCACATGGCCCTCTGTCGGGCGCTCGAGCAGGTTGATGCAGCGCACGAGGGTACTTTTTCCCGCGCCGGACAGGCCGATAATGCCGAAAATCTCCCCGTCGGAAATGGTCAGGTTGATGTCCCTGAGCGCCGTTATGGGCCCGTTGGCCGAGGTGAAGGTTTTTCCAAGTCCGCGAAGCTCTATCATATTTAAAACCTCCTGTGGACGAAAAATGAGGGCGGGATGCCCGTTCCCGCCCTCATAATGTTCCTTTGATGGAAATTATATGGATACGACGCAAGACGAGCAATTCAGCGCACGGCAAACCATGCGCATACCCATGGGCATGCGCATCATCATATCCATAATGCCGCCGACAGCTTTCATTACGCCCGTCTCCTTCCCTTATATTCTCGCAAGCATTATACAACGTCCGCCGCGGCTTGTCAATAAACAGTGTCTTGGCATTTCCAATAAATTTCGCAGGCTGCTTTACCTCTTTTTGTGATTGTTGCGCTAAAGCGGAAATATCGTGAAAAATGTTGTTGACAATTCCGGCGGGAGGTGCTATTATATTTAAGCATTCCAGATGCGCGAGTGGTGGAATTGGCAGACTCGCTAGATTCAGGTTCTAGTGCTCACTCCGGGCGTGCGGGTTCAAGTCCCGCCTCGCGCACCACGCAAAACCCTTGAAGCGGCTACGTTTCAAGGGTTTTTTGCTTGCTTTCGGCAAAAGTTTCCCTTACGGTTTCCCTTATAAACGCAAGTCACGAAACGGACTTTATAAACTGCTCCATGCGGTTCGCGCTGGCCTGCTTCATCTGTGCTGTGACATGGCCGTATGCGTCCAGCGTAAACGCCGCCGAATGGTGTCCGAGATTTTCCTGCACCGTTTTGATATCGTCACCGGCTTGTAGCGACGCGACCGCATAAGAATGACGAAGATCGTGGAAGCGTACATCAGGACAGCCGATTTCCGTCACAATTTTTTTGTAATAGAGATAAACCGTCTGAGCCGACAGGTTATGCCCGATTTCATTCGTGAACACAAGCCCCGTGTCCTCCCATGCGTCACCGGCCCGCTCTCTCCATTTTTCTTGCCGTTGCTTTTGGCTTTGCAGCGTAGCCATTACATAAGGAGCGGGAGTGAGATATCGGCTTTTTCCATTTTTCGGAGAAGCAAGCTCATAGCTCCCGTCGCTTCTCCGTCTGCGCATAAGCTGCTTGTTGACCGTGACAGTTCCCTTGTCAAAGTCAATACAGTCCCATGTAAGCCCCAAAACCTCGCCCTCTCGCATTCCCGTAAAGAGAGTGACAACATACACATGTTCATAGAGATTGCCCTTACAAGCCGCCAGAAACGCCTTAATTTGGTCGTTGTCGAGCGGCTTGATTTCTTTTCGCTCGGCCTTTGGCAGCTTGCACTTGTCAGCGGGATTTGTACGGAGATAGCCTAAACCGACCGCCTGCTCCATAGCTTTATGCAGGACGCCGTGAACATTGCGAATAGTTTTCGGTGACAGCGCGGCTTGCTTTTTTGTTCCCGTTTTCAGTCGATTGTAAAACTGCTGAACATCAAACGGCGCGAGAGCTTCCAGCTTCATTGCCCCGAACGCTGGTTTCAAGTGAGTGTCTACCGTGGTTTTATATGAGTCCTGTGTTCGTGGCTTCACATCACCAAGATATTCTTCTGTCCAAATATCCAGCCATTCGCCCACGGTGAGCTTGCAAGGCTCGTGATATGTCCCGGCGTCCAATTCGGCGGTGATTTGCCGTATTTTCTGAGCAACTTCTTTTTGCGTCTTGCCGGTTATCGACCGTTGCTTTTGCTTGCCAGTGCCGGGGTCATAGCCCACGGTGCAGCGGCCCTCCCAATATGTATATTCCTTGCCGTTCTCTTTAACTCTTTTGACCTGTCTTATTGATCCTGAGCCGGAGGCCCCTTTTTTCGCTGTATTGTTACTTGTGCGTGGCATAATATCCTCCTTTCGCCACGCGAGGATATACCGCTACTGGTATTATACACCCGCGCGGCGAACAGGTCAAAGGTTTATTGGCTTAAAAGCTGCTTTATCGCTTCTTTCGGTATGCGATATTGCCCGCCCACTCGGACACTGTGAACAGCGCCGCTGCGAAGCAGCTCGTACATGTTGTTTTTCCCTATGTTGAGTATACTCGCCGCCTGTTTTGGAGTCAGTGCGAGCGGGAGGTCATCATAGCTCGTATACATGTTATCTCCCCCTTTTTTTCGTCTGCCGCGTATATGTCCGATAATTTACGACATTTACGACCTTGCCGTTGCTGTCTGTTATTGATACTGTTTTTTCAAAAGTCAGCGGCGCTGTGCCGACAATCTTCTGGGCCTCTGCTTCTGTTGTTTTGTAAGTCTCTGGACGCTTTACGCCTCGGCTGCATCTGTACAGCTTAAATCCCGTGGGATACAGCTTCAAGCGAGCACCCTTTATGATTGCCTTTTTCTGCTTCACACCGTTTTCGTCCGTTACCTCGGCCTCGGCAAGACGGCCTTTTGTGATATGCTCACTGAGCGCTTCTGTAAATTCCATATCGGTGAGATACGCCGTCAGATAGAGTCCGGGGTTAGCTATGCCTTTCAAGCTCTTGGTCTTACAAAATCCGTGTCCCCATATCTTTGCTATATCGTCATTTGGAATGAACGGGGCTTTTTTCGGGAACAAAAATAGACAATGTAGGTGCCAAGCACCGCGGGCCTGCGGCTCTACCGCTGTTATATACTCGGCATGTGGGTAACTATGCTTTTTCAAGTAATAACCAAAGCGACACCAGAACCTTCTGTACTCCTCGTACAAGCGCTTAGTGTCAGTCATGTTTTCTTTATAGGTCAGAGTGACCCATAGAGCGTGGGAGGGCCTCGTCAGGTTTGTATTTATTATGTCGCGGAGTCTTTTCATGCTCTGCGATACTGCCCGAATGTTCTCGGCGCGCGTTTCCTTGTGCTTATAGTCTATTACTTCGCCTGTCCTCACATCTACGCCATGTTCCGCGTCAATCTTACGAACAGGTGATCCGGCAGTAGACAGCGCATGACATATCTCAAGGACATTGCCACAAATTTTCAGTGTTACCGGCGCATCCCCGCTTTCTGGCCGCACGTCAGAAATTCTGTTATTGTATTTCATATATCAAGTTTACCTGTGCCCGCCTGCGGCGGGCACAGGGCGGCGGCTCCCGCTTGCGCGTCGCCGCGCGCCCCGTTCCTTGTCAGCGGGTCATTGCCTCTTTAATAACATCGTCCAGCGCGGAGATTGTCAACGCCGATTTGAAATTGTAAGAAAACGCCGAAGAAATTTTGTAGTTTTTCGGCGGGGGGTAACAAAATCAAGCGTTTCCTTGCTGGAAAAGGGTATTGACGATTTGCTGTTTCTGGCGCATAAATTCTTTGCGCT
>JAMPGF010000022.1 GCA_023664105.1 Butyricicoccus sp.
CATCTTCTTCACCCCCGCATCCATTATACCACTTTTTTATGAGACGGGCGTGACAAATCAGTTTTTGAAATCTGGTGACATCATTTGGAGTGCAGCCGATAATGTCACACAGCTTTTCCAAGGTCAACAGGGTTATATTCTTGTTTTTCTCCTTTGCTGATGAGAAAAAGCCCTTGGAAAACCGAGGCTTTCCAAGGGCTTGAAGGCTATTTGGGATGCTTTATCAGAGAATGTTCTTCAGCACGATGCTCTTGGTGTGCGTCATCTCGTTGAAGGTGGAAAGCACGCCCTCCGTGCCTATGCCGGAGTGCTTGTAGCCGCCGAAGGGCATCTCAAAGCTGCGGAAGAAGCTGGCTCCGTTTATGACCGCGCCGCCGCACTCGAGAGCGTTGGCGACACGCGCCGCGGTGCGCATGTTCTCCGAGAACACGCAGCCGCACAGGCCGAACTTCGAGGCGTTGGCAATTTCGATGGCCTCTTCCTCAGTCTCAAAGGCGATAACGGGAACCACGGGCCCGAAAATCTCCATGTCCTTGGCCACGTCCGCCGTCTTGGGAACGTCGCCGATGACGGTGGGATCATAGAAAGCGCCGCTGCGCTTGCCGCCGAGCAGGATCTTGCCGCCCTGCTCCACGGTGAGGTTGACCTGCTCCTCGACCTTGATTGCCGCGGCCTCGCTGATGAGGCAGCCCATCTCCGCCTCGTCCGTGGCGGGGTCGGCGCGATTTATCCTGCTTATCTTCTCGATGGCCTTCTGAGTGAACTCATCCACGCGGGACTTGTGCACCAGGAAACGCTTCGAGGCGCAGCAGACCTGCCCGGTGTTGTACATGCGGCCCCAAATGAGCTCGTCCGTGGCAAGGTCGACGTCCGCGTCGTCCATGACGATGAAAGCGTCGTTTCCGCCCAGCTCGAGGGCGACATGGGTGAGGTTCTTCGCGCAGTGGCCCGCCGTCTCGATGCCGACCTCGGTCGAGCCGGTGAGGGTGACGAGGTGCACGTCGGGGTTGGTGGTCAGCGCCGTGCCCACGATGCCGCCGCGCCCGGTGACGATCTCAATAGCGCCCGGGGTGACGCCCGCTTCCTGCATCAGGTGCGTGAGCTTGCACAAAGTGAGGGGGTTGTCCGTCGAGGGCTTGACGATGCAGGCGTTGCCGGTCAGCAGCGCGGGTGCGACCTTCTGGTCAAACAGGTCGCAGGGGAAGTTGAAGGGGATGACCGCGGCCACGACGCCCAGCGGCTCCTTCTTGACTATCAGGACGGTTTTGTCCTGGCCCGGCTCCATGCCCTCGGGAATGGTCTGGCCGTAGAAATGCTTGGCGCGCTCGGAAAAAGCCTTGAAGGCTATGGGGATGTTCGCGATCTCGGCGCGTGCCTCGCTGATGCACTTGCCGGTCTCGTTGGACAGCGTGCGGGCAAGGTCCTCCTTGTCGCGCTCGACAAGGGAGATGAATTTGTACATGATCTCGACGCGCTCATGCACGGGCACCTTCGCCCAAATCTTCTGAGCGGCCTTCGCGCAGGCAACGGCCTGGGCCACGTCCCCGGCGGTCGCCGCGGGGACGGTGTCCACCACCGCGCCGGTGGCGGGGTTGATAACGTCAATGACCGCACCGTCAGAGGCGGCGACAGCCTTGCCGCCAATCAGCATTTTCATGGGGTAATTCCTCCTTATGGTTTTATTCACTGAAGCCGGTGAAGCTGAGCATCAGGCCGCCGCAGGTGTTTTCGCCGTCGCGCTCGAAGCCGTACTCACCGAAGGTGAACTCGCAGATAAAAGGCACATCGCCCGCCGCTTCCTTGAGCTGTTCGGCAACCTCGCCGATGCGGTCGCCGATCCCGGCGCGGCGTCCGCCGCAGTGTACCAGATGGAACGCCACAGGCTTGCCGGGCATTTTCGCGATGAGGGCCTTGAGGGTGTCGCCCGTGGAGTTGATGAGCTCATCCACGGTGGCCTCCATGCGGATGACGACGGTCTTTTCAGACAGGACGTTTCCGATGTTCATCGAGCCGTCCTCGTTGCCGCCCATAGGGTGACGGATGGCGATGAGCTTGCCAAGGCGGTCCTTGACGCCGAGGGGAGAGGTGATGGTGGTGGCAAGCAGGTTGCCGCCGCTGACGGCTTCCTTATCGAGGCCGCGCCACTGGGCGTATTTCTCGGTCGCGGGCACGCCGTCGATCTCCATGAGCTGGCGCTCGCCGCCGATTTTGGTGATGATGCCGTAGTCGTCGGTCTCGCGGTATGCGCCGGTGAAGAGGTTGGTCATCTTCGGCCCGCCCCAGAAGAACGCGGCGACGCAGCCGTCGGCAAAGCACTTTCCGTCGGCATAGAGCAGCCACTTGCCCTCGATGGAGTTGTCCGCCGCGCTGCCGCCGAAGAAGGGCTTGCGGCCTATGACCTTGGTGATTCCCTCAAGGTATTTTTCCTCCTCGGCAGGAGAAGCCGCCATGTAGAAGTAATCCGGGGCCTCGGTCTTTCCGGCGGCGGCGAGAGCAGCCTCGGCGATGGCCTTGCCCTTGCACACGGAGCAGCCGTCCTTGGCCTCAGCGGCGACTCCGACGGTCATGTCGGGATCGGCAAAGGCCATAATGCCGACGAAGGGCTTGTCTCCGCCTATGTAGCCGTCAGGGGTGATCACGCCGGTAAAGCTTGTGTTGCCGAACACGGGCACGCCGGGAAGCTCGGCTCCGGCGCCGGCGAGGACCTCGGGCACGTCGTAGTCACAGCTTGCGTAGACAAAGGCGGCCTTCAAATCGGCGGCCTTTACGCCGGCCGCGGCCTCTTTTCCCGCTGCCTTTGGATCCGGATTTGTGCTTGTACCGATATAGGTTTTGAACATTGCAAAAATCTCCTTCCTGCCAAGCGGCAAATAATTAATCGGCGAGGGGAAATTTTCCCCTCGCCGTTATTATGGCACAATATACAGTGCTATGCAACAATTTTTTTAGATATTTTGTAAAAAGATTTTGAATTTTTTGCCGTTCAGCCGTCGAGTTCGTCCAGGTCATCGTCAAAGTCCCCTTCGTGGCAATCGGGAGAATCGTCGCTGCCTACCAGCTCTGTGGCCCTCATGCGCCGCCTGTCCTTGGCCGCTTCCACGTTTTGGTGGATGAGCTCCTTGACCACGCGGGGGTTTTTGACGTTTTTCAGGTCGAGGTGCGGCACGCTCTTGTCCGAGGAGATGACGCAGATCGTCCCCACGCCGAAAATACGCTGGCCCAGGCGGAGGTTCAGCTGCAAATCGCGCACGCGGTAGAGCAGCACCTCGTCCGATTTAATATTGAGGAAGCCCGTCTCGCAGAACAGGCGGTCCTCGCTCAGGCGGTAACGCGTGAAGGACAGGGGCATCCCCAGAAAACGCTTGCGGTCCTTCCACAGATATTCGATATCTTCCATTGCACAGCCTCCTTCGGTGGTTTTCTAAATTGATTATACCGTGGCCGCAAAGCGGACGTGGTATAATTGGCTATGTGCGTATGCACAGCCCAAAATTAAATTTAATAGCCGCGTTTCGGCTATTATATCATCCTTCAACAGAACATGCAAGCCAAAACGGATGCCGTTTTTTCGCGGAATTGATTATTTTCTGTTGGTTTATGCAGAAATCTGTGCTATACTGATGCAAAGTATCATAAGGGGTGCGGCGTATGAAGGATTTTGCGTTTTCCATCTTTCCGAACGAGAATTTTATGGACCTGCGCCTCTACCAATACGGGTACGAACAGTGCGTGCCGCTGTACTCCTTCGGACCGTTTATCCGCAACCATTTTCTGTTTCACTACGTCATTTCGGGCCGCGGCTCACTGGACTCCAGCGCGCCCGACGGAGCGCAGCACCATTACGAGCTGGACGCGGGGCAGGGCTTTCTCATATGCCCCGGACTTGTGAATACCTACAGCGCGGACAAAAAGCAGCCCTGGAAATATGTCTGGCTGGAGTTCGACGGCCTGCGGGCCGCGGAGTTTCTGGAATACGCCGGGCTGAGCGCCGCACAGCCGATCTATCTCCCGAATGGCACGGGTGAGGACAGCACGGTGCAGGACACCATGATCTACATCGCCGACCATTCTGACGCGTCGCCACTTCATCTTATCGGGATGCTCTACCTTTTTCTGGACGCGCTCATCCGCACCTCCGCCGCGCGCAGGAGAATGAGAGGAAGCCGGCTGAAGGATTTCTACATACAGGAAGCGGTTACATACATGGAGCACAATTACCAGCGGAACCTGACCGTGGAGGAGATCTCGGACGCGTGCGGACTTAACCGCAGCTATTTCAGCAAGCTGTTCAAGGACAGCATGGGCTGTCCGCCGCAGGAATTTCTGATACGCCTGCGCCTTGGCAAGGCCACGGAAATGCTGCGCGCCGGCAGCATGCCGATAGGGGAGATCGCCGTGAAATGCGGTTATCCGAACCAGCTGCATTTCTCCCGCGCCTTTAAGAAGCGCTTCGGGATCCCGCCCCGGGAGTGGCGGCAGCAAAAGTCAGGCTAAAAAGCAAATCCCGATTTATTTTTCCCCGCCCCCATGGGGGCGGGGAAAAATAAATCGGAAGAAAAAATCCGGCGGCCGGCTCTTTTTGCCGGTCGCCGGGCAGTTGATACCGTTTTCAAATTAAAAGCTTTAATTTGAAAACCCGCACGCTACGCGTGCTCACGCCGCGCTTTGCGCGTCGAGCCGTCTCATAAAAACTTGACGCGCTTACGCGCTATAAAAAGCTTGAAAAGCATTTCAAGCTTTTTAACAAGTTTTAGTATCATATCGCGGTCAGGTGGAGCTGAATGGCCTTGTAATCGCCCAGCAGGGGGGGCAGGGGGTAGCCGGCGTTCATCAGCGCGTCACCGGCCCAGTTACCATTGCCGTCGATCCGATAGCACAGGCTGGGATCCAGGCCCTTGAGACGCAGCGTGCGGAAGGGCACGGCGGAGTGGCCGGTTCCGCAGACCACGCTGACCAGGGCCTCCCGCCGGTCAGGGGAGACATGCTCCCAGGCGGTGTAGGGGCCGTTTTGGAATGGGTCACTCAGGCGGTAATAGTCACCAAGCTGGACAAGGTGGGCCACCTGCTTGTAGGTTTCCACCTGCTTGCGCATGATTTCCTTCTCCTGGGGGGTGCACTTGCTCAAATCCATCTCATAGCCGAAGGTGCCCGACATAGCCACCACGCCCCGTGTCTCCAGAGGAGTGGCGCGTTGGGTGTCGAGGTTCGGCACGGCGGAGACGTGAGCCCCCATGGAGCTGGGAGGGTAGCAGAAGGAGGTGCCGTACTGGATGCGCAGGCGGTCCATGGCGTCGGTGTTGTCGCTGCACCAGATCTGGGGGGTGTAGTAGAGCATTCCGCCGTCAAACCGGCCTCCGCCGCCGGCGCAGCCCTCGATAAACAGGCCCGGGAAGTCCCGGAGCATCCGGTCAAGCATGTCGTAGATACCCAAAACATACCGGTGGTAGACCTCACCCTGGCGCTGGGCGGGCAGAGCGGCGGACCACACATCGGTGAGACTGCGGTTCATGTCCCACTTGACGTAGGAGATGTCGGCACTGGACAGCACAGTCTTGATCTGGCCGTAGACGTGATCCCGGACCTCCTGGCGCGAGAAGTCCAGCACCAGTTGGTTGCGGCACCGGGCGGGGGCACGGTCGGGGATTTTGAAGGCCCAGTCCGGATGTGCCCGGTAGAGGTCGCTGTCCTCGTTGACCATCTCCGGCTCGATCCAGATGCCGAACTTCAGTCCCAAATCCTTTATCCGGGACACCAGAGCGGACAGGCCGCCGGGAAGCTTCTCCTCGTTGACTGTCCAGTCGCCAAGGCCATGCTCGTCGTCGTTGCGGGCGCCGAACCAGCCGTCGTCCATGACGAAAAGCTCAATGCCAAGCGCCGCTGCGCTCTCCGCGATCTGAACAAGCTTGTCTGCATTGAAGTTAAAGATTGTGGCCTCCCAGTTGTTGATAAGTACCGGACGGCGCTGCCACTGGCATGGGTCGTGGATCAGGCTGCCCTGGATGGCCCTGTGGAAACGGCGGCTCATGGCGCCGAAGCCCTGGTCGGAGAATACTAAGGCCGCCTCGGGGGCGGTAAAGCTCTCTCCCGGCTCCAGCACCCAGGTGAAGTGCCAGGGGTTGATACCCATAACCAGACGGGTGTTCTCAAAAGGGTTTTGCTCAACGGCGGCCTGGAAGTTGCCGCTGTAGAGCAGCATGGCGCCGTAGCAGTCGCCAAAGTCCTCGGTGGTTTCGGCATCGCACAAAACCACGAAGGGGTTGTGCTGGTGGCTGGAGGTTCCCCGCACGCTGCCTACGCTGTGGACGCCGGGGCACAGGCGGGTGCGGTCCGGGGCCCGCTCCCGTGTGTGGCAGCCATCGAAAGTGATCAGGTCCAGCCCGCCCCGCATGAAGTCCAGGCACAGGGAAGCGCACTGGAGCAGACGGACGGTGTCCGTCCCCACATTCACCACACGGACGGCCCGGGTAATCAGGTCCCGCGCCTCCAGCACGCCGTAATAGAGCTCTATTTTGACCTGAGCGGGCTTATCCTCCATAAAGATGACAAGGCTCTCCCACTCATCCGCGGTTCCATAGAAGGCGGGCAGGCCCTCCAGGGAATATTTACCCTGGCGCACCTCGTAACCGGTGTAGCGCAGACTGGCGCTGTGGCTGCCGCTGGGCAGTTCCAGCTCGATGGAGGGCAGGCGGAAATCCCCAACCCCGCAGGTGGAGTACTCCTGGGGCAGGGTGTCCAGGGAGTAGTCCCTCCGGGGAAACACCTCGTCGGGGTTGGGCACGCCGCCCCGGTCGGAGCAGCGCACCAGACAGGACAGGTCAACCTCCCCCACCCGGGCCCCGTAGTAGGTGTGCAGGAGTACATTATACCGGTCGGCCTTCATCTGGTAGGTGGTGCTTCGGGTGTGCAGGGTGAAAACTTTGTTTTCCTTGTCGATTACGATCATAGGGATACCCCTTAAAAAGATTTTTTTCGTTCTGATTGTAGGAGATTTTCAGGCGAAAAGCAAGAGAAAATAAACAACAAATTAGTCCGGCGCCCGGGGGAATTTTTTGTTAAGAGCAAACAGCCCCGGCAGGTTTGTTATAAACGCTGTCGGGGCCGCAGCAAAAAGAAAAGGGGGGTAAAGAGTGTCGCCCTGGTATCACTTTCCACCGGTACCGGCAATGCCTTCCACGAACTGCTTCTGGAAAATCAGGTACAGAACCACCATGGGCAGCATGGCCAGCAGGGAGCCGGCCATCAGTACCGGGAAGTTGGTGGAGAACTGGCCCTTCAGGGTGGACAGGCCGGAGGACAGGGTCATCATCTTCAGGTCGGAGTTGACAACCAGGGGCCACATCAGGTCGCCGTAAGCGAAGACGGCGGTGAAGATGGTCAGGGCGGCCACTGAGGTCCCCGTCAGGGGGAACATTACCTTATAAAAGGTTTCGAACTGGTTGCAGCCGTCCAGGTAGGCGGCCTCGCCGATCTCCGTGGGGATGCCCATGTAGGTCTGCCGCAGGAAGAAGGTGCCGAAGGCGCTGACAATGCCCGGGAACACCAGGGCAAAGATGGTGTTGGCGCCCAGGGCCGGGATGATGTTGCCCAGCTTGGCAACCATCTGGTACTGGGGGATGATGAAGATCTGAGACGGCAGGGACATCTGTACCAGCACCAGGCCGAAGAGGATGTTCTTTCCCCGGAATTTCAGCTTGGCGAAGGCGTAGCCCGCCATGGAGCTGAACGCGATGGCGCACACTACGCGCCAGAAGACCATCAGCGCCGTGTTGAGATACAGCCGACCAAAGGGCAGGGAAGCAATGGCGTCCTTGAAGTTGTCCAGCATCAGCTGATTGGGAAAGATGCTGGGCGGGATCGTCATGCTCTCGGGCACGGTTTTGGAGCTGGTGAGGATCATCCACACGAAGGGGAAGATCATTATCAGAGAGCCAATGATCAGGACCGTATAGGTCAGGATCATCGAGGTCCTCCGGGAACGCTCTAAAGAAGCTGTACTTTTCATTCTGTTCCCTCCTTACACGTCGTAGTTGACCCACTTCTTCTGACCCCAGAACTGCACCACAGTTACGATGAGGATCAGGAAGACGGTCCAGATGACGATTGCAGAGCCGTAGCCACGGTCGCCGGCCACGAAGGACGAGCGGTAGAACAGATACATCAGGCTCTGCATATCCACCAGGGCCGGGTTAGTGTCGTCGGCCATCATGTAAATCAGGTCGTACACCTTCATGGAGGCCATCAGGCGCATGATGAGCACGGAGAACAGGGTGGGGGAGACCATGGGCACCGTGATCTGGAAGAACTGGTTGACCTTGCTGGTGCCGTCGATCTCGGCGGCCTCATAGTAGGACTTGGAGATGTTCTGAAGGCCGGCCAGCAGCAGCACGGCGTCATAGCCCACGCTGCTCCACACAGACACAATGGCGATTGCGATCATGGCGGTCTTGGAGCTGGTGATCCACTGGATGTGCGCGCCAAGGATCTGGTTGAGGATGCCGTACTCACCGTTGAAGATCCAGCGCCACACCATGGCCACTGCGGCGGGGGCGCAGACCAGGGGCAGGAAGAAGATGGTGCGGAAGCCGCCCTTGAACTTGACCTTGGCGTTGAGCAGCATGGCCACGCCCAGGGCCAGGGCCACGCCGACGGGCACGGTCAGGATACAGAAGTAGACGGTGTTCCAGGTGGCCTTCCAGAAATCCTTGTTTCCGAACATGGTCACGTAGTTGTCGATGCCGATGAATTTGTAATGGCCGAAGCCCAGATGCTCGCAGAAGCTGGTGTAGATAGTCTGGACAAAGGGCCACAGGTTCAGGATCACAAGGCCCAGGATAGTAGGCGCTATCATGAGCCAGCCCCAGTTTTCCTCACGCCGGCCGGCGGCGGACAGTTTGGTCCTTTTATTCACAAAGCTCCCTCCTTTCAGTCGCCCGCCAGTTTCTTGGCAGTCTCGGTGTTCACTATGTCCTGAATATTTTGCAGCGCGGTATCCAGGCTCTGGCTGCCCGTATAGGCCGCGGTCAGCTGGACCAGGACGGGGTCCTTCCACTTGGGACGGGCGGAATTGTTGACGCTCTGGATACCGTATTCAAACTGGTCGAACACAACGTCCACATCCAGCTTCTCGCTGTAAGCGTCAAAGGCGTGGCGCCAGGTTTCCTCCGTGCCGATGTAGGCGGGGACAGCCGCGCCGTTTGTGCCCTGTATGGCCTGGGCCTCCTCGGTGCCGAAGAATTTGATCACGTCCAGCGCGATGTCGCGGTTCTTGCCGTTGGCGGAGGTGGAGTAGCACAGGCCGTTGGAAATGGTGGCACGCCCGTCTCCGCTGACGGGATCGGGGCATTTGGGCAGGGGAGCGATATCCCACTTGCCGCGCATATTCGGGAAGTTCTCCATCTGCGCGGGCAGGTTCCAGTTGCCCTCGAAATACATAGCGCCCATCTCGGAGAAGAAAGCGGTGCCGGGGGCTGTCTCGGTGAAATAGTTCTGATCGGGGCACCAGTCATTCTTCTGGAGGTTGACATAGAAGTTCATGGCCTTGATGGTGCCTTCCTGATCGAAGCCGGCCTGGGTCTTGTCCTCGCTGAGGATGTAGCCGCCGGCCTGATAGACGAAGTTCCAGTAGCCAATCTGGTCGTCGTTGTAGGCCATGTAGCCGTACTTGCCGGTGGCGGCGTAGATTTTCTCGGAGGCGTCCACCATGTCGTCCCAGGTCCAGTCCTCGTCGGGATAGCTGACTCCGGCGGCGTCAAACATCTCCTTGTTGTAGACCAGGACCACGTTGTCCTTGTCCTTGGGCACGCCGTACATCAGGCCGTTGCTGCCGCGGGTGTTGTCCAGGGAAATTTCGGTGAAATGGTTCTGGTAGTAGTTTGCCTCCACATCGTCGTAAAGGTTGGTCACATCAGCCAAGATGCCGAAGTCGGCGTAATACAGCAGCTGGTTGGTGTGCATCCAGAAGATGTCGGGCATGGTGTTGCTCTCGCCGGAGGCCTCCAGCTTTGTCCAGTACTCGCTCCAGCTGGTCACCTGCACCTCGATTTCCACGTCGGGGTGTTTGGCGGTGTATGCGTCGCACATGGCCTGCATACCGGGGCGCTGGTAGACGTCCCAGATCTGGAACGTCAGGTGAGTCTTGCCGTCTGACGCGCCGCAGCCCGTCATGGAAAGCAGCAGGGCGGCGGTGAGCAGCAGCAAGACCGCTATGCGCGGGATTTTTCTCATAGCATCGCTCCTCCTTTATTGTGGGTTATAACCTTTCTAAATATATAACTTGGACCTGAGGAATGTAAATGGAACGGTGTAGGGGAAATATACCCAAATGTCGCAAAGTGCGCTTTGCATGCATATCGGTATAACATTTGTGCATATTTGGTGCTTAATTGCAAAAGAATCATATTTTGCTGTCGACATCATTGGGCATAATTGTCAACGAAAAATGCAGAAAAAACGGTAATTTCCGTTTCCGGGACCCGTTTCGGCGGCTGGAGCAGGGATTTATATGCCAAAATGTGAAGGCTACCAAATGACCGGGCCGAAGCTGGGCGTACGGCCCGGCTCAGCGCGTGGAGCGCTTTCCAGGTACTCGCTGGGGGACATTCCGGTCTCCCGGCGGAACACCTTGGCGAAATAATTTGAGCCGGAAAAGCCGGAGGCCTCGGCGACATAAGTTATGGAGTTTTCCCCGGAGCGCAGCAGGAGCTTGGCGTATTCTACCCTCATGCGGGTGATGTACTTTCCCGGGGAGATGCCCGTGTCCTGGGTGAAGGTGCGTATCAGGTGAGCCTTGGAAACCTCAAGCCGCTCGGCCAGCTCGTCGAGGCCCTCAAGATAGGGAAATTCCTCCTGAATGACGGCCGCCGCGGACTGGGTCAGCTCGGACAGCGCGGGCCTGCCCGCCTCGTCGGGGCCGGCAAGGGGCCCGGAAAGAAGCGCCGTGAGCATGGTGTAGGCCAGGGCAGAGGCAGTCAGAGCGCTGACCGTTTCGCGCTCGTCGCCGAGCATCGCCAGGGCGAGCACGGCCTCGCGGACGGCGGGGCCTCCGCGGGAAAACAGCGCCGTTGGCTTCGAAAGCTTTCCGGCAAGCAGGCGTCCCGGCAGTTCGCCGGAAAGCTTTATCGCGGCGCACGCGCACTCGCTTACCGCCCGGATGTCGAAGTCACCGCACCGGTACAGCGCGAGGGCCTGTCCCGGATACAGGGTGATGTGCTCCCCGTGCGTGGCGAGGGTGACGCTTCCGCGCGCCGTGGAGACAAACCAGTATTCCCCGCTGCCGGCGGAATAGCCCCGGCCCTCTCCGGGGGCGAGGGGCAGGGTGCAGGCCATCTCCACCGCCAGAAGCCCCCCGACAGTTCCGTCGGGGGGTGCCGGAGCTATTTCCCGTTCTTCGTTCAGGTTCGCCGCCATGGCTTAGTGGGCGATGGCCAGCTCGGTGTCCTTGTCGAAGAGATGGATCTTCTCGTTCTTCAGGGTCAGGACAGCGCCGTCGCCCTCGCGGCCCTTGAAGGTGGGCTCGGTGCGGACAACGATCCTGTTACCCTGGCAGTCGACGTGCAGGCTGATCTCCGCGCCCATGAGCTCGGCGATTTCCACCTTGACCTCAAGGTCGCCCTTGACGCCCGCGCCGGCGTCAGCGGCGATGATGTCCTCGGGACGGATGCCCAGCACGACGGTTTTTCCGGCGTAGGGGGCCACGGGCTCATTCATGCGCGCCGGGAGCTTTACGGTGCTGCCGCAGACCTTGGCGGCGTAGCCGTCGCCGTCCTTGATTATTTCGGCGTCGAGGAAGTTCATCTGGGGGGAGCCGATGAAGCCGGCGACGAAGAGGTTGCAGGGGTAGTCGTAGAGCACCTGGGGCGCGTCGTTCTGCTGGATGACGCCGCCCTTCATGACGACGATGCGGTCGCCCATGGTCATTGCCTCGGTCTGGTCGTGGGTGACGTAGACAAAGGTGGTCTGAAGGCGCTTGTGCAGGCGGCTTATCTCAGCGCGCATGGCGGTGCGCAGCTTGGCGTCGAGGTTCGACAGAGGCTCGTCGAGCAGGAACACGGCGGGGTTTCTCACCATGGCGCGGCCCAGGGACACGCGCTGGCGCTGGCCGCCGGAGAGGGCCTTCGGCTTGCGGTTGAGGTAGGGCTCCAGGTCGAGGGCCTTGGCCGCCTCGTGCACGCGCCTGTCAATCTCGTCCTTGGGAACCTTCTGCTGGATGAGGCCGAAGGCGATGTTCTTGTAGACGGTCATGTGGGGGTACAGGGCGTAGTTCTGGAACACCATGGCGATGTCGCGGTCCTTGGGGGCAACATCGTTGACGACGCGGTCGCCTATGTAGAGCTCGCCGCTGGTGATGTCCTCAAGGCCGGCGATCATGCGCAGGGTGGTGGATTTTCCGCAGCCGGAGGGGCCGACCAGGATGACGAATTCCTTGTCCTGGATTTCCAGGTTCAGATCGGGGACAACCGAGGTCTCCGCGCCGGGATAGGTCTTGTTGACGTGCCTGAATGAAATGCTTGCCATAATTTCACAACCTCCGTAACTTATATGGGTAAAATAATGATGTGATGGGATTTTTGCTATCCGGAATCTCATCGCAAAAGTCTTTCTGTTTTCAAAATAGCACGGCGCGGCGGCTTCGGCAATGGTAATATAATGATTTCACGGGTAATAAGTTGATTACTTCGTTAACTATCAATTTCTTACCTATGGCATCACATTATTGCTATTGAATTGGATCCTGTGCTATGATATTCTGTAGTGTAAAGTATAAAAATGGGGAGGAAGGACAGTGCTGTTTCGGCGTGATTACGCAACCCCGGGGCCGGGCATTGACCCGAACGCGCCGGAAAAGACGGGCCTCGCGCGCTTTATTGAGATACTGACGCTTGAGGCTCCCACGCTGCTCAAGCTCAATCTCCTGTTTCTTGTCACGAGCATTCCTGTTGTGACAATTCCCCTGGCGGTTTTCGGCATGAACCAGGTCATCCGAAAGATGATGCTCGACCAGCCGGTGCTGTGCTTTTATGACTACCGCACAGCGATAAAGCGATACTGGAAGCAGGCCTACGCCGCCTTTTTCCTCACCGCCGTGCCGCTGGCCATTTCGGGAGTCGGGGCTTATTTTTATCTGAGAAGTGCGGAGGGGAACATCATTATGTTTGCTCCCTTTGTCGTGTGCTCGACCGTGTTTCTGGTGACGCTGCTGGCCTCGACATATCTCTACGGCGTGCTCAGCACGGGGGAGGGGGTACGGCAGTCCGTGCGCCTGTCGCTGATGCTGGGCCTGGGAAAGCCGCTGCGGGCGGTGCTGGCCGTTTTGTTCTACTATGGCCCGTTCATCGCGTCGGTGCTGGCCTTTCCCATCAGCGGGCTTTATCTGCTGCTGATAGGCTTTTCCGCGCCCTGCTTCGTGGGAAATTTCTTCCTGCGCACGGTGATAAAGAAATATTGCAATATTGAACCGAATATAGAATCAAATACAGAACCGCTTACGGAAGCCGATATGGAATATATAAAAAAATTTGAGCAGTCCGGGGAGGATGAGCCGTGAAAGCTTTTGAAGAAAGACTGAAGAGCCATTATGATGAACTGAGCGCCCTGTATGCCTCGATTTACGGGGAAGACAGGGCCGCGTTTTCTTATTTTCTCGCCATGCTCGAGCGCAGCTATAACGAGCGCGGGGCCGCGCTTCGCGAGCTGGATGAGCAGCGGAGCCTCGATCCCGGCTGGAGCCGGTCGAACAAGCTGCTGGGCATGATGCTGTATGTCTCCTGCTTTGCCGGAGATTTGAAGGGCGTGGGTGAAAAGCTGCCGTATTTGCAGGAGTGCGGGGTAAATTATTTGCACCTTATGCCGCTGCTGGCCTCGCCGAAGGGCAAGAGCGACGGGGGCTACGCGGTCTCGGATTTCCGCTCCGTGCGTCCAGAGCTGGGGACTGTGGAGGATTTGGAGGCCCTGGCCGCTGACTGCCGGGAGCGGGGGATATTGCTGTGCCTGGACTTTGTGCTCAACCATACCAGCGAGGAGCACCCATGGGCAAAGGCCGCCCGCGCGGGCGACCCTGTGGCGCGCGGACGCTACTTCTTCTACGACAACTGGGACGAGCCGAATATTTACGAGCAGACCGTGCCCCAGGTTTTTCCGACAACCGCGCCGGGGAGCTTTACATATCTGCCGGATTGTGGTAAAATAGTGATGACATCATTCTACCCGTTCCAGTGGGACCTGAATTACCATAACCCCATGGTGTTCAACGACATGACGGAAAACCTGCTCTATCTGGCAAACAGGGGCATGGATGTCATCCGGCTCGACGCGATACCGTACATATGGAAGCAGCCGGGAACGACCTGCTGCAATCTGCATCAGGTGCACACGCTCACGCGTATGCTCCAGCTGGCCTGCCGGATAGTCTGCCCCGGCGTGCTGCTGCTCGGCGAGGTCGTGATGGAGCCGGCGAGGGTCGCGCCTTATTTCGGCAGCCCGGAAAAGCCGGAGTGCGACATGCTCTATAACGCGACCACGATGTGCACCATCTGGAGCACTGTGGCGACGCGGGAGGTGGGGCTTTTGCGCCATCAGCTTCGCCAGGTCTGCGCCCTGCCGGAAAACTGCCTGTTTCTCAACTATCTCCGGTGCCACGACGACATCGGGTGGGGGCTGGACTATGACTGGCTGAAGTATTTCGGCCAGCTGGAGATCCCGCACAAGAAATATCTCAACGACTTTTTCACCGGGAATTACCCGGGAAGCCCCTCGCGCGGCGAGCTGTACAACGACGATCCCCGGCTCGGGGACGCGCGGCTTTGCGGCACGACGGCGTCGCTGTGCGGCCTTGAAAGCGCGCTTGAGTCAGTCGATACGGCGGCGCTGGAAAGGGCGCTGAGTCTGGATATTATGCTTCACGCCCTTATGCTCAGCCAGAGCGGCATCCCTGTGCTGTACAGCGGGGACGAGGTGGCACAGCTTAACGACTATTCCTATCACGGCGACCCGGAAAAGGCTGACGACAGCCGCTATATCCACCGGGGTGCGTTCGACTGGGAGCGGGCGGAGCTGAGGGCTGACCCGGCGTCGGTCCAGGGGCGGATTTTCCACGGCCTGCGTGAGTTGGAGACGATACGTGCCAATGAGCCGGTGTTCCACTCCGACGCGGAGATGAGCGTACCGGACACGGGAAACGAGCGTGTTTTGCTGCTCTGCCGCCGCTATCAGGGCGAGCGGCTGGTTGCTGCGTTCAACTTCTCCGGGCAGCCCCAGAGCGCGGCGCTGCCCGGCGGGGAGTACACCGATTTGCTGTCGGGCGCGTCCGTCAGCGGCGGGGATGTGGAAATTTCCGGATACGGATTTTTGTGGCTGAAGGGCCGCGATGAATAGAGCTTTTGGCATGGAGGCGAACTGTTTATGAGTTCCTGTAAAGAAATACTGCAAAAACTTCGCGCCGGGGACTGCGACGGCGCGCTGGGGGCGCTCTACACGGATGTTGACGCGGCGCGAAAGCGCGCGGCGCATGTGACGGAGGCTTTTATCGGGAAATTCGGCAACGCGCCGGACGCGGCGCTTTTCAGCGGGCCGGGCCGCACGGAGATTGGCGGCAACCACACCGACCATCAGCGCGGGCACGTGCTGTGCGGCAGCGTTGATTTGGACATACTCTCCTGCGCGGCGCCGAACGGCACGGGCACCGTCAGGGTCATCTCCGAGGGCTATCCCATGGTGGAGATCTCGCTGGACGGCCTTGAGATCAAGGAGGGGGAGAAAAACACATCCGCGGCGCTGGTGCGCGGAGTCGCGGCGCGGCTCGCGGAGCTGGGCTATGCGCTCTCGGGCTTTGACGCTTACGCCGTGAGCGATGTTTTGTCCGGCTCGGGGCTGTCCTCGTCCGCGGCGTATGAGGTGCTTATCGGCAATATCTTCAACCGCTTTTTCTGCGGCGGGGCGCTGGACGCCGTGGAGATTGCGAAGGCGGGGCAGTACGCGGAAAACGTCTATTTCGGCAAGCCCTGCGGGCTGATGGACCAGATGGGCGCTTCCGTCGGCGGGGCTGTGGCGATTGACTTTTTCGACACGGCTGACCCGGCTGTGGAGCGCGTGGAGTATGATTTTTCCCGCTCCGGACACGCGCTGTGCATCATCGACACGGGCTCCTGTCACGCCGACCTTACGGACGATTACGCCGATATTACCCGGGAAATGGGCTCGGTGGCGGCATATTTCGGCAAAAACGTCCTGCGGGAAGTCCCTGAGGAGGCTTTCATGGAAAGCTTCAGCGCGGTGAGGGCGAAGTGCGGTGACCGCGCGGTTATACGCGCGATGCACTATTTCGCCGACGACGCGCGGGCGGTCGCAGAGGCCGGGGCGCTCATGGACGGCGACTTTGAGCGTTTTCTGGCGCTTGTGAAGGAGTCTGGTTTTTCCTCGGCGCTGCTGCTGCAAAATATCTGGTCTCCCGCCGCGCCGGGGGAGCAGGCCGTGTCCGTGGCGCTGGCCGTGGGCAAGCGGCTTTTGAACGGCCGGGGCGCGATCCGGGTGCACGGCGGCGGCTTCGCCGGGACGGTACAGGCTTTTGTGCCTGACGATTTGCTGGAAAGCTTTAAAGCCGGCATGGAGGCCGTTTTCGGGCAGGGAAAATGCTATGTCCTGCACATCCGCTCAAAGGGCGGATGCGTGGTGCTTGAATAAAGAGGAATGAATATGAACGAAGAAATCTCAAAGCTGATAAGCTATGCCCTGAGCACGGGGCTGATTGAGGAGTGCGAGGTCACCTGGGCAGTCAACGCCGTTCTGGAGGTACTGAAGCTGGACAGCTACAGCGACCTCGGGAGGGACTGGGGCAAGGTTGACCTTGCCGCGGCGCTGGACGCGCTTTTGGACGACGCGCACAAAAGGGGAGTGCTGGCGGAGAATTCTGTCGTCTACCGTGACCTTTTCGACAGCGCTATAATGGGCCGGCTGACGCCCAGGCCGGCTCAGGTCAGAGAGAAATTTTCCGCGCTCTACAATGAAAGCCCGGAGCGGGCAACGGACTGGTACTACAAATTCAGTCAGGACACCAACTACATCCGCCGCGACCGGATCGCGAAGGACGTGAAATGGGTCGCGCCCACAGAGTACGGTGAGCTGGACGTGACGATAAACCTCTCCAAGCCCGAGAAGGACCCGAAGGCCATCGCCGCGGCGAGGAACCTGCCCGCCTCGGCGTATCCGCAGTGCCAGCTCTGCCTGGAAAACGAGGGCTACGCCGGACGGGTCAACCACCCGGCAAGGCAGAACCACCGCGTGGTGCCGATCACCATTAACGGCTCCCCGTGGTATCTCCAGTACAGCCCATATGTCTACTACAACGAGCACTGCATCTGCTTCAACCGAGAGCATGTGCCGATGAAAATTGACCGGGCCTGCTTCGGGAAGCTGCTGGACTTCGTACGGCAGTTCCCGCACTACTTCGTCGGCTCCAACGCCGATCTGCCCATCGTGGGCGGGTCGATACTGGCTCACGACCATTTCCAGGGCGGACGCTACACCTTCGCCATGGAGAAGGCTCCGGTTGAGACGGAGTTTGGCTTTCCCGGATTTGAGGACGTGGAAGCGGGAATTGTCAAGTGGCCGATGTCGGTGGTGCGCATTTCCAGCGGGAATCCGGAGCGGCTTGTTGAGCTGGCCGACAGGATTCTTGGCGCCTGGCGGGGGTATACGGATGAGTCCGCGGTCATTTTCGCCGAGACGGACGGGGAGATGCACAACACCATCACGCCCATCGCGCGCCGGCGCGGGGAGAGGTATGAGCTCGACCTCGTGCTGCGAAACAACCTTACCACGGATGAGCACCCGCTGGGGCTGTACCACCCGCACGCGGAGCTGCACCACATCAAGAAGGAAAATATCGGCCTTATCGAGGTCATGGGCCTTGCTGTGCTCCCTGCCAGGCTCAAGACTGAGCTTGCCGCCGTGGCGGACGCGCTCGTCAGCGGCACGGACCTGCGCGCGGGCGAGCTGACCGCGATACACGCCGACTGGGCCGAGGGCTTCCGGGACAGGTACGAAATAACAAGGGAAAACGCGACGGACATCGTCAGGCACGAGACGGGACTTGTGTTTGCCAAGGTGCTGGAGCATGCCGGGGTATATGCCAGAAGCGACGTGGGCAAGCGGGCCTTCCTGCGCTTCCTGCGCTCAGTTTGATTTTTATGAAAGACCGGCGGGCTTTTGACGGGCCCGCCGTTTTTTTACGGGGAGCGCTTTGCGGCGGCGCGAAGCGCGCTTTAAAAAATTTTGCCTGTTGCATTGTCAAGCCGGAAAATTTGTGATAAGATAGACAGTATTCTGGCAGGCTTTCATAAGGAATACTCGAATATCCACATTTCCGTGGAGTATCTCAGCTACGATACCGGAGACGCGGAAGGGAGGACTCCCGATCTTGTTCTGGAAGGGCCGGAGCGCCTTGTTGCTAACCGGGGCGAGAAGGGATGGATGGCAGATTTGTCCGATCTGATGCAGTCAGAGCAGGCGGGCGGGATTTATGCTACGATACGCGAGGCCTGCCGGAACAGCGACAGGGTTTATTATGAGTTCCCCATCTGCATGTCCGCGCACTGCATGGCGATAAACGAGGAAAACCACACCTGGACGACAGGCGGCTTTATTGAGGCTGTTCATGCCCTGACTGAGTACGGGCAGGAGAGAGCCGGCATCATATTAGGTATAGCAGCGCTGCTGTCAGCGGCGTGATCATCGCTCTCTATATCAGGCTTTTTGGCCGGCCGCAATTCTCTGGTTACGCAGGCAAAGCGCAGCTTTGTCAATCTTCTGCCGGATTTGTCGCTCTGGTTGGGTATCAAAGATGTGATTGACAAAATAAATTCCAACGCCGCGGCATAGATATGTGTGGTTCAAATAGCTTGGCCTGATCTAAGATAAATCAGACCAAGCTATTTGATTTTTTAGGCGAAAGACAGAAAAAGGCAGAAAAAAATATAAAAGCGCGGGCACAATATAGCTTGTAAGCGCGGCGCGAGTGCGGATGCGGCTTACAAAAATTACATTCCCGGCGGGCGAATAGATCGCGCTCTCGCGCAAAAGCTATAGTCGGGAATGACCCAAATAAACAGCAAAGGAGATGTATCTACGATGGCAAAGAGCAGCAACAGCATCATGAACCCCAACGCTCGTGACGCTATGGACCGCTTTAAGATGGAAGCTGCAAGCCAGGTTGGCGTAAACCTGAAGCAGGGCTACAATGGTGACCTCACTTCCAAGCAGGCAGGCTCCGTCGGCGGCCAGATGGTCAAGAAGATGATCGAGGCCTACGAGAACGGCATAAAGTAAGCTTGCGCGATATAGTGAAAGCAGGGGGATTTGATTCTCCCTGCTTTTTTTGGCTCCTGGGGGGGATTATACATATAAAAAAGGCTCCTGTTTCAAAAACTATACTTTTTGATTCTCGTCGAAAGGGGTTTATGGATGCTTCGACTTACGCTTTCCCAGGGCGAATATTTCAACGTTGACGGCAGGATTGTCGTACAGCTTCACCGCGTTGAGGGCGGGCGCGCGCATGTGGCGGTGCGGGCCCCGCGGGAGGTTCCAAAGTTTAGGCTGACGGAGCCAAGGCAACCCCCGCTTCCTTCTCCGTGAAGCTGGATAACCTGAACGCCGTTAAGAAGGATGATGCCTTCGTCCTGATACTAAACCCTGATAAAAAGCTCCAAGAGCTTTTTATCAGGGTTTTAATGATGAGATAGCCGTTGGCGGCTTCGCCGCCTTACGGATATCCATGCACAGCAGACGGCGCGACGCGCTTTGCGCGGCGCGAGCGTGCGTAGCACGCGGAATTCTCGATTGAACTTTCAATCGAGAATTAGTATGAAACATATTTCGGATAAGCGGGCTTATCCTTCATATTCTGTTTCAAACGGGCATAGTCTGTACAAAAAAAGACTTGTCTTGGAGGAAACGGTATGAATATCAAACGTAGCATCAAAAAACACCGGAAGCTGGCCGGGGGCGTCTCGCTTCTGCTGGGAGTGGCGGCAATTTTCATGATTGTTTGCAGTCCGCTGGCGGTAAGGGCATCGACAACGACGCGTAAGCTGCCCGTATACTGCGTGCAGCGGGATGACAAGTGCGTCTCGCTGACCTTCGATGCGGCCTGGGGGAACGAAGATACGCAGACGCTCATAGACATTCTGGGGAAATACAATGTGAAGGCCACGTTTTTTGTCGTCGGCAGCTGGGTGGACAAATATCCCGAGTCCGTAAAGGCCCTGTCGGACGCAGGGCACGAGGTCATGAGCCACTCGAATGATCACGCGCATTTCTCAAAGCTCAGCAGCGAGGAAATTGTCGAAAACCTCAATGCCTGTAATGACAAGATAGAGGCGGTCACAGGTATACGCCCGACGCTGTTCCGCTGCCCCTACGGCGAGTACGACGACCATGTGGTCAGCACCGTGACGGACATGGGGATGTACACTATTCAGTGGGATGTGGATACACTGGCAGCAGTTGGAAGTGCTTGCAGCGCAAGGGTTTCACGGTTGTAAAGGGCGTAAAACGCGAAGCTGGGAGGGTGCTCCCAGCTTCGCTGCGTCTATGCTGTTATGCTGCCTGC
>JAMPGF010000023.1 GCA_023664105.1 Butyricicoccus sp.
GGGGATCCCCCGCCGCGCCGGACGGTCTGCCGCTTATCGACCTGCCGGAGCTGGGCGCCGGCGGCATGGGCTTCGAGGGCTATTTGTACTACGACGCGTCCGAGATCGAAAACGGCAACCCCTGGCGCGAGGACATGGCCTTTGAAACCATGCCCGTGTTCAAAAACGGGGCCTACGACGCCAGCAATTTGGGCGTACCCCTCGGGCTGGACGGGGACGAGGTGATGCGCCGGCTGGAGCGGGCCGCCGCGGCTCTGGGCGTGGAGATACTGGAGACAAGGACGGAGCTGGACGATTACACAGATGAGGATAAGGAACGCTATTGTGAGTTCATCAATGGACATTATAGAGCGAATAAAGGATTGCCGCCGATCAGCGTAGAATCCTTTTACCGTCAGGACGGCGCGGTCATAAGCATCACTGCGCGCACGGAAATCGGGACGCTGCGCGCCTGCGCCAACGGCGAAGTCGTGGTCGACCTGTGGAGCAATTACCCCTTCAATCAGGAATACGGCCTCGAGCCGATAGAGCTGCCCGAGTGTTACAGCTTTACCCACTTCGACACGACGCGGGAGCAGGCGCTCGAGACGATGGAATACCTCACGCGGGAATACGCGCAGCTGCTGGATTTTGACGAGCCGGCCTTCGTAGTCAGCGGGGACTACAACATCTACGGGCAGTATCACCGCAAGTACGACGCCTATGACGCCTCCGGGGACGACTTGCAGGACATACTCAACTACAGCTTCCGCTGCGCCTCCTTCAGCCCCGACGACGGCGGGCATCTCAGCGGAATCCGGCTGTACGACAACCTGGCCGTCCTCGAAAAAATCGGCGACTACCCCGTCATCGGCATGGACGAGGCGCGAGAGCGGCTCATCGCGGGGCTTTACCAGACCAGCGCGCCCTGCGAAATGCCGGGGGAGGAGTACGTCGTCAAAGCCGAGCTGATGTACCGCAGCAGCATCTACGAGGAGGTGCTTCTCCCCTACTACCGCTTTTACGTGGAGCTGCCGGAGGCGCAGTCCGCGGGCAGCGAGCTGGGGCTGAAAACCTTCGGCGCGTACTACGTCCCGGCGATCGAGAGCCGCTACATCGGCAGCGCGGAAACGTATCACGGCCAGTTCAACTGATTTTTGTTGACAATTCCCGCGTTCTGGTTTATTTTGTTGATAAGATCAGGACACAAAGGAAGGTAACGGACCATGGACATCGAAAGCATAAAAAGCCGGATAGACGATATCGACGCGCAGCTTGTGGAGCTGTTCAAAAAGCGCATGGACGCCTGCGGCGAGCTGGCCGAGGCCAAGCGCGCGGCGGGCCTTCCAGCCGTGGACGGGGCGGACAGCCGCAGGAAGATCAACGAGGCCAGAAAGCAGGCCGGGGACGGGCTGGCCGGCTACGCCGGGGTGCTCTGCTCCACCGTGCTGGAGCTGGGCCGCTGCCACCAGAAAAGGCTCGTCCACGGCGAGAACCCGCTGTGCGCACAGATAAGCAGCGCGCTGGAAAATACTCCCAAGCAGTTCCCGGACTCAGGCCTCATCGCCTGCCAGGGCGTGGAGGGGGCCTACTCCCAGATGGCCGCGGAAAAGCTCTTCGCCCACCCGGATATCATGTATTTCAACAACTTCCAGGGCGTTTTCTCCGCCATTGACAAGGGCTTCTGCTCCTACGGCGTGCTCCCGCTGGAAAACAGCACCGCAGGCTCGGTCAACGCGATTTACGACCTGATGCAGAAGTATAATTTCTCCATCGTGCGCAGCGTGCGCCTCAAGGTCGACCACAACCTTCTCGTCCGCCGGGGCACGAAGCTGAGCGATATCAAGGAGATCTACTCCCACGAGCACGCCATCAGCCAGTGCGGGGAATTTCTCCGCTCCCTCGACGGCGTGACCGTCACCGCCTGCGAGAACACCGCCGCGGCGGCGAAGCTGGTGGCCGAGTCCGGCAGGAGCGGCGTCGCCGCCATATCCTCCAGCGCCTGCGCCGAGCTGTACGGGCTGGAGAACCTGCAAAGCTCCATCCAGGACAAGGGCAACAACTACACCCGCTTCATCTGCATCACGAAAAACCTGGAAATCTACCCCGGCGCGGACCGCACCAGCATAATGCTAACCGTGCCCCACAAGCCCGGATCGCTCTACCGCCTCATGGCGAGGATAAACGCGCTGAGCATAAACCTCTCCAAGCTGGAGAGCCGCCCCATTCCGGAGCGCGATTTCGAGTTCATGTTCTACTTCGACCTGGACACCAGCGTCTACTCCCCGCAGTTTGTCGAGCTCATGGGCCAGCTCGGCGAGCTGTGCGAGACGTTCCAGTATCTCGGCAGTTATTCGGAAATCGTGTAAAACCGAACAGAGAAACGCCGCCTGATGCGTCAGACGGCGTTTTTCTACGGTCATTTTTGGTTTTTTGGGGAAAATTCAGGCTTTTTTCAAATCCTGGCAGGTGAAATACTTCTCCAGCGGCTTGTACAGCAGCGCGAACAGGATGACCACCAGGATGACATCCGGCAGCATGTAGGAGATGTTGTACAGGAAGGAGTAGAACCACGGGCTGGTCATGGTCATGTTGAAAAACGTGTCGGGCATGTACTTGCCCCAGACCACCGCGCCGACGACGTAGTGGGCGAGAAAGCGCAGCACGCCGCCGCACACCGCGCCGAGGTACACGCCGTACTTCCTGCCGTGGAAAAGTCCCGCGCCGAAGCCGAGCAGCAGGTAGGCGATGAGGTAGTCGGCGATCATGCTCGTCCAGTCTATCGCAATGCCGAAGCCGACAAAATATTGCAGCACCCCGTAGACAAAGCCGACGAGCGTGCCCCAGCCCGCGCCCCAGCGCACCGCGAACAGCACGATGGGCAGCATGGCGCAGCAGTCGATCGAACCGCCGTTGGGGAACTCGTAAAGCTTGATGTAGCTGAGTATCTGCGCCAGCGCCAGGAAAACTGCCGCTTCGCAGAGCATTCGGATTTTTTGGTTTCTCATTTTTGTACAGTCCTTTCCGCGCATCAAAAAAGCGCATCGTGGGCTGTCAGCGTCACAATGCACAGAAAGACCGTATTTCTCGCATTCCTACGCCGGCATTACCCGGATCAGGTTTAAGGGTGGTAAAGGCTCAATTACCTTTATCTCAGCCGGAATGATCCAGCCCCCCTTGCTGTGGTAAAAAGGGGTTTCGCTATCCGCGATTATAACAGGGCGCAAGACGTTTGTAAAGGGGAATTTTTGATTTGCGGCTATGGACATAATGACGGAAATGATGTACAATAACCGTATGACGGAAATGATGTACAATAACCGTGCAAAATGACATTTTGGGGAGGCGCGGCATGGAAAAAACGAGTGCTTGCTGGATTTTCGGCGCGGGTGAGTGTGCCGCGCTGCCGATCAGGCCGGGGGCGGGGGATTTTGTTATCGCCGCCGACGGCGGGCTTCGCGCCTGCCGCGCGCTGGGGATAGAGCCGGATCTCGCTGCGGGGGATTTTGACTCCCTCGGCTTCGAGCCGGAGGGCCTGCCCGTGGTGCGCGTGCCCGTGGCGAAGGACGACACGGACATGCAGCTGTGCGCGCGCCTTGCCGTCGAGCGGGGCTACCGCAAGCTGTACCTGTGCGGCGGCACGGGCGGCAGGCTCGACCACACGCTGGCGAATTTGCAGACGCTCATCTGGGCGTCCCGGCACGGCGCGGCGGCTTACCTGCTCGACGGGGATTTTGTCTACACCGCGCTTATCGACGGCGGGCTGGAGATAAGCGGGCCGACCGGCGGGATATTCTCCGTGTTCTGCTTCGGCGCGAGCGCCGAGGGCGTGTACGAGCGAGGGAGCCTGTATACGCTCACGGACGCGAAGCTCGACTGCGGCTTTCCCCTGGGCGTGAGCAACCATTTCCTCACCGGCCCGGCGCGCATAAGCGTGCACCGCGGGGAGCTCATCGTCGGCTGGCAGCACGGCGGCGTTCTTCCGTAAAAAGCAAATTTTTTGCAAATTTTTGCCGATTTGGCTTTATCTTGCCTGGTTTATGTGCTATAATATATATTTTGGAAGGATAGCGCGAAAAGCGCGAACCGAATATGCTGAAATTGAGGATTTTTTAAATTAATTTTTATTAAATTTTCTTTGGAGGGATACAAAAATGAGCGAGAAAAGAACAAGAGTTTTCACATCGGAGTCAGTCACCGAGGGACATCCCGACAAAATATGCGACCAGATCTCCGACGCCGTGCTCGACGCCATAATCGAGCAGGATCCAAAGGCGCGCGTCGCCTGCGAGACGGTGTGTACCACAGGAATGGTCATGGTCATGGGCGAGATCAGCACCCGCTGCTATGTGGACATCCCGTCCATAGTGCGCAGAACCGTGTGCGGTATCGGCTATGACCGCCCCGAGTACGGCTTCGACGGCAACACCTGCGCCGTGTTCACCACCATCGACGAGCAGTCGCCCGACATTGCAATGGGCGTGGACAACAGCCTTGAGGCCCGCCAGGGCGAGAGCGACGACGGCGACACCGGCGCCGGCGACCAGGGAATGATGTTCGGCTTCGCCTGCGACGAGACGCCGGAACTTATGCCCGCGCCCATAGCCTTCGCCCACCGCCTGACACGCCGCCTGTCCGAGGTGCGCAAGAACGGTACATTCGACTGGCTGCGCCCCGACGGCAAGAGCCAGGTCACGGTGCAGTACGGCCCCGACGGTGAGGTGCAGCGCGTGGACGCGGTGGTCGTCTCCACCCAGCACTCCGCCGACGTGGACTACGAGACCCTGCGCGCGGGCATAATCGACGAGGTCATCAAAAAGGTCATCCCCGCCGAGCTGCTTGACGGGGACACGAAATATTTCGTCAACCCCACCGGACGCTTTGTCGTGGGCGGCCCCGTGGGCGACTCCGGCCTGACCGGGCGCAAGATAATCGTGGACACCTACGGCGGCTATGCCAGCCACGGCGGCGGAGCCTTCTCCGGCAAGGACCCCACGAAGGTCGACCGCAGCGCGGCGTACATGGCCCGCTATATTGCCAAGAACACAGTCGCCGCCGGCCTTGCAAAGCGCTGCCAGATCGAGCTGGCCTACGCCATCGGCGTGGCAAAGCCCGTGTCCGTGCTCGTGGACACCGAGGGCACAGGCGTGCTCTCCGACGCAGAGCTTGAGAAGATAATCGCGGAGAACTTTGACCTCCGCCCGGCGAAGATAATCTCCCGCCTCGACCTGCGCCGCCCGATATACCGCCAGACCGCCGCCTACGGCCACTTCGGCCGCGACGACGTCGACCTGCCCTGGGAGCGGCTTGATATGGTCGAGACGCTGAAGGCGTACAAAAAGTGAGTATTTAAAAATCCGCGGAATCCTGGCATAAACTGAATTGATATGAAGCGCCGCCCGGCTCTTTATACCCGGGCGGCGCATTCAGACGGAGCGAAAACATGTCATTTGAAAACGACAGGGACGACCTTATCGAGGGCCGCAACGCCGTGACCGAGGCGCTGCGCGCCGGGCGGAGCATAGACAAAATATTCATCGCCAAAGGCGAGGCGGACAAGGCCCTCGGCCATATCGCCTCAAAGGCCCGGAGCATGGGCATAGTGGTGACCGAATGCGACCGCCGCAAGCTCGACGCCATGAGCGTGACCCACGCCCACCAGGGCGTCATCGCGCTGTGCGCCTTGCGCGAGTATGTGGAGATCGAAGACATACTCGCTATCGCGGAGGAGCGGGGCGAGCCGCCCTTTGTGATAGTCTGCGACGAGATAAGCGACCCGCACAACCTCGGCGCGGTGATCCGCACGGCGGAGTGCGCGGGCGCGCACGGGATAATCATCCCCAAGCGCCGCAGCGCGGGGCTGACATCCATAGTGGGCAAGACCAGCGCGGGCGCCGCCGAGCACATGGCGGTGGCGCGGGTGCCGAACCTCCCGGCGGCGATAAAGGAGCTCAAGGAGCGCGGGCTGTGGGTTTTCGGCTCGGCCGCGGGAGCGGAGAGCGAGCTTTGGAAAACAGATCTACGCGGCCCCGTGTGCCTTGTGATAGGCTCGGAGGGCGATGGCATGGGCCGTCTCGTGACGGAAAGCTGTGATTTTCTTGTGAGCATCCCCATGCGGGGAAAGCTCAATTCCCTCAACGCTTCCGCGGCGGCGGCGGTGCTGATGTACGAGGTGCTGAGGCAAAGAAGCTAATTTCTTAAAACCCCCGCCCACCCCGAAAGGTTGGATATATGCAGGAAGACGAGTACAAAGTGGATATGCCGGCACCAGACATGGACGGAGGCGGAGGTAATTCCGGCTCCGTATCCGGCTTTTCACTTGACGATATCCTGGCCGAGTACGGACGGGAGGAGAGCCGGCCGCCCCAGGTAGACGAGGAGCGCGGCGAGCCGATAGTCATGCGCCCCGGCGGGTGGACCGTGAACGCGGCCAGCTTCAGCAGCATTGACGAGCTCATCGCCCAGGCCGAGCCCCCCGCCGCGCGGGAGGAGGCCGCTGACGGTGAGGACGAGATTGTGCGCATCTACACGCCGCGCGCGGAGCCGGAGAGCGTGCCCAAGGATGAGGAGGAACCGCCTGCCGGAGAGGAAAATGAGGGCGTGCGCCCTGTCTATGACGGCAGGGAATACACCATAAAAAACCTTGTCGATTCTGACGAGCGGGAGAAGTACGCCTCAAAGAACTACCCCGAGCCGGAGCTGACCGAGGAGGACGAGGACGCGGCTGAGGCCAGCGCCGTGCGCGAGGAAAAACGCAGGCATCGCGAGGACGCGAGGGAGCGTTTTCTTTCGCCCGTGGTGGCGATGCTCGCGCTCATCGCCCTGCGGCGCGGACAGCGCAGGAGGGCCGACGACCGCTCGCCGACTGTGGACTCCGAGGACGAGAGCGTCCCGGAGATGGAGCCAAAGCGGGCGGCGAAGCTGTACTCCGGCCAGGCGCAGTCCCTGCGCCTGCGCGCCAAACTGGCGGCGGCGGTGTGCGTTGTCATGGCGTACATCACGTTTGCGTGGGACTCCTTCCTGCCGCTGTTCGGCGCGCTGGGCAACAGTATGCGCGCCGCATGCATAACGCTGCTGATAATGCAGCTGACAGTGATGGTGATCGGGCTTGACGTTTTGACCAGTGGAGTCATGGCGGCGGTGCGGGCAAGGCCGTGCTTTGACAGCCTTGTGGCCGCGGCCTGCGTCCTCTCGCTGCTGGACGCGATGATGACCGCGTCGCTGAACACGGAGGATTACGGCCTGCCCTTCTGCGCGGTGTCGGCCGCGGCGCTGTGTTTTTCGATATGGGGAAGCTATCTGACCTGCCGGGGCTACAGGAGCAGCTTCCGACTGCTGGCGAAAAGCGACAAGCTGCTGCCCATGGCGAGCACGCGCGTTGCCGGGGAGGTCGCGCTGCGGCGCTATGAGCGCGGGACGTACGGCTTTATTTCGCGCAGCGAGGAAGCGGACCTGAGCGAGTATGTCTACTCTACGCTCGCGCCGCTGCTGTTCGCGCTGGCCGTGGTGCTGGGGCTGCTGGCCGGAGCGGGCCATGGGCATTCCAAGGCGGCGCTGCACTGCGTCTCCGCGCTTATGTCGGTCAGCTGCGCGTTTTCCGCGTCAATTTGCTTTGCCCTGCCCTTTGCCGTGGCCGCGCGCAGGATGTTCCGCGCCGGCTGCGCCGTGGCCGGCTGGTCGGGCGCGCGGGAAATCGGCAGGAGCGGCAGCGTCATCATAACCGACAGCGACATTTTTCCGCCAGGCACCGTGGAGATCGAGAACATACGCATACTCGAGGGGGCCTTTAACGCAAAGGTGATCGGCTACACGGGCAGCGTCATCGCCGCGTCGGGCAGCGGGCTGGCCCAGGGCTTTTCCGAGCTCATCCGCAAGCAGGGCTATCCCATAAGCCGTGTTGAACACTTCACGCCGCACGACGGCGGCGGCATGACCGCCATGGTCAACGGCGAGAGCGTCTACGTCGGCAGCACCGGCTTTATGAACCTCATGGGCATCCGCGTGCCCCAGAAGCTGAGCACAAAAAGCACGGTGTTCACAGCCATAAACGGCTCGCTGGTGGGGATCTTCACGATGAAGTACAAGCCAACGGCGGCGGTGCAGCGTGCGCTGGCGGCGCTCCTGCGCTCGAAATGCCAGCCGGTTTTCGCCCTGCGCGACTTCAACATAACGCCCGTGATGATAAAGAAAAAATTCCGTATGCCGACGGACAAGCTTGAGTTCCCGTCCTATACCGAGCGCTTTGAGCTCTCCGCGGCGCGCCCGGACGAGAGCGTCAAGCCCGCGGCGGTGTCCCTGCGCGAGAACATATCCTCGCTCTCCGAGCTCTCGGACGTGGGCAGAAGGCTGTACGCGGCCTCACGGGCCGGGGCGGCGGTTTCAGCGGCGGGCTCGTTCGTGGGGCTGCTGCTGATGTTCATGCTGTGCTGGACGGGCGCGTTCGACAGCGCCGGCGCGGCCAACGCTCTGCTGTTCATGCTGCTGTGGCTGCTGCCCACGCTGGTGATAAGCTTCGGGCTTCAGCGGTAAGCGCCAATATAATTGGAAAAATCACAAAAATGCTTGTTGCAAACAGGGAATTAATAGTGTATAATTTTAAAAGTTGGAAACCTGAAAAGCCTTGCGGATTTCTCAGGCAAAGCTGTCCGCCGGGCGTTATCAAAGCAACGGACGCGTTCCGCTGCTTTGAGTATTTGAAGTAATATTTTTTTAAGGAGAATCCACATGGGGTACGAAACGAAAAACATCCGCAATGTCTGCTTGATGGGCCACGGAAACAGCGGCAAAACCACGCTTGCTGAGAGTATGCTCTACACCACCGGCGCGATCGACCGCCAGGGCAAAACCCCCGACGGGAACACGGTCTGCGACTATGACGCCGAGGAGATCAAGCGCCAGATCACCATCTCCGCCTCCATCGCGCCCGTAAATTACGCCGGCTGCAAGATAAACGTGCTCGACTGCCCGGGCTTCCTGGACTTCGCGGGCGAGGTCATGGGCGCCATCCGCGCGGTCGAGGCCGGAATCATCCTCTGCTCCGCCAAGGACGGCCTGTCCGTCGGCGCCGAGCGCGCCTGGAAGCAGCTCAAGGCCGCGAATATGCCGGCGATGTTCTGCGTCTCCAAGTTTGACGAGGAGCACGGCGACTTCGACGGCGTGCTCGCTTCCCTGGTCGAGAAGTACGGCAGCACCGTCTGCGCCATAGCCGCGCCCATGTCCGACGGCAGCGGCGTTATCGACCTGGTGCACAACACCGCCTACCAGACCAAGGGCGGCAAGACCAGCAAGGTTCCCGTTCCCTCCGCCGACGCCGACAAGGTCGAGTCCCTGCGCGAGACGCTCATGGAGGCTGCTGCGGGCGCCGACGAGGAGCTCATGGAGAAGTATTTCGACACCATGGAGCTGACCGAGGCCGAGATAGTCAAGGGCCTCAAGCTGGGCGTGAAGGACCGCAGCGTCATCCCCGTGCTGTGCGGGGGCGCGATCTCCGGCATCGGTACTGAGTGCATACTCCAGGCCATAGCCGACTATGTGCCCAATCCCGCCGAGATCGAGGGCATCGACCCCAACGGCAGCACCGTGGGCTTCGTATTTAAAACCGTGTCCGACCAGTTCGGCAAGTACAGCTTCGTCAAGGTTATCAGCGGCAAGCTGAGCTCCGATATGTCCCTGCGCAACGTGCGCGCATCCTCCACGGACAAGCTGGGCCGTCTGTACACCATGTGCGGCAAGAAGAACACCGAGGTCAAGGAAGCCTGCTGCGGCGACATCGTTGCCGTCGGCAAGATGGAGTGGAAGACCGGCGATACGGTGTGCGATCCCAAGAACGAGGTCGAGCTGCCCGGCATTGAGATGCCCGAGCCCTGCTACTCCATGGCTATCAAGCCCAAGACCAAGGGCCAGGACGACAAGGTAGCTTCCGGCCTGAACCGCCTCAACGAGGAGGACATCTCCTTCACCATAACCAACAACGCCGAGACGCACCAGATGGTGCTCGCCGGCGTGGGCGACATCCAGCTCGACGTGCTGTGCGCCAAGCTGAAAAGCCGCTTCGGCGTGGACACCGAGCTTGTGCCCGCGCGCGTGCCCTACCGCGAGAAGATAAAGGCCAAGGTCGAGGCCCACGGCCGTCACAAGAAGCAGTCCGGCGGCAGCGGCCAGTTCGGCGACGTGTGGATCCGCTTCGAGCCCCAGGACGAGTCCGACGAGATGGTCTTCGCCGAGGAGGTGTTCGGCGGCAGCGTGCCGAAGAACTTCTTCCCCGCCGTTGAAAAGGGCCTGCGCGACGCGGTTAACAAGGGCGTTCTGGCCGGTTATCCCCTCGTAGGGCTCAAGGCCGTGCTGTATGACGGCTCCTACCACCCGGTCGACTCCAACGAAATGGCGTTCAAGACCGCCGCTCAGCTGGCGTACAAGGACGGCATCCCCAAGGCCAAGCCCACCATCCTCGAGCCCATCGGCCTGCTGAAGGTCACCATCCCCGACGCGAACCTGGGCGACATCATGTCCGACATCTCCTCCAAGCGCCGCGGCACCGTGCTGGGCATGAACGCCGAGGACGGAATGCAGATAGTCGAGGCCGAGGTTCCCATGGCGGAGATGGGCTCCTACACGATAGACCTGCGCTCCATGACCCAGGGCCGCGGCTCCTTCACCTGCAAGTTCGTGCGTTACGAGGAGGCCCCCGGCAACGTGCAGCAGAAGGTTATCGAGGAAGCCAAGGCGCTGGCTGAGGCCGAGTGATCAAATTACGGCCTGACGAATAACAGGATGCTGTTTTTGCGGCGCCGCGACGCGGCGCCGCAAAAACGCGGTAAATATGATACATTTGTGGGGTAAAGTATGACAAAAATACTTTTACCGGAGAATCAAAGCAATGAAAACTAACAAAAATAATCTCTATCTGATGTGGTCGCTGGCAATAATACTGTGCATGGTGATGTCGCTGTTCGCGCTTATTTTCACCTCATGCGCCAAGTCCGACGGGACACGGGTCAAGGATAACGACAAGAAGCTGCCTGTCAGCGACGAGCAGACGCCCGAACCGGAGCAGACGGATGATCCCGGGCCCACGTCGGAGCCGGAGCCCGAGACGGTGCCCACGCGCCTGGCCGAGACGGCGGACGCGGGAAGCGAGTATCTGGATAAGATCGTCTTCCTCGGCGACAGCACGACCTACGGGCTGAAATTCTACGAAATGCTCTCCGGCGGCAAGGAGACAAAGCAGGTGTGGACGCCGGAGAGCGGCACGCTGGCGCTGTTCAACCAGAGCTTCGCCACGATAGTCTATCCCGAGACGGGCGAGGAGATCCCCATAACCGACGCGGTGGAGCGCTCGAAGCCTGAGTACATGGTGATAACCCTGGGCGTCAACGGCGTGGCCATGATGAGCGAGGAAGACTTCACGCGCGACTACACAGACCTTGTCACGCGCATACAGGAAAAGAGCCCGGATACGAAGATCATCCTCAACTCCATTTACCCTGTGTCGTCCAAGTATGAGCATCTGGATCAGATCAACAACGACAAGATACAACAGGCCAATGTTTGGGTTGAGAAAATAGCCGAGGACACGGGCGTCCGCTTCCTCAACACCTATGAGTCCATAGTCGGCAGCGACGGCTGGCTGCCTCTGGAGTATGAGAACGGCGGCGACGGCATGCACCTCAACCCGGCCGGCTTCAACGTTGTTCTCAACTATATCAAGACGCACGAATACAAATAATTTATCCAAAAATCCGTTAAAAAGCTTGAAAAGCTTTTTATAGCGCCGAAGGCGCGTCGGATTTTGCATGAGACGGCACGACGCGCAAAGCGCGGCGTGAGCACGCAAAGCGTGCGGATTTTCAATTAAAGAATTTAATTGAAAAAATAGTATTACAGTTGGTGGTAAGGATATGAAAAACAAAAAACGCTTCGGCGCGGCGGTGCTTGCGCTGGCAATGGTTTTCGCCCTGCTGTGCGCCTGCGGCAGCGCCGCGAAGGACGTGGCAATCGAGGACGTGGTCTCCACCGTGGACACGGCCCTCAACAAGGGCGACAACCTTGTTGAGGTGGACGCGAACTACATCAAGGGCTACATGAAGATTGACGCTGCCGCCTACGAGGGCTTCACCGTCAAGATAAACGCCTACGGCGCGAATATCGACGAGTACGGCGTTTTCAAGGCCAAGGACAGCGCCCAGGCCAAGGAGGCCAAGGCCGCCGTGGAAGGCTATCTCCAGCTGCGCCTGGACAGCTGGATGGACGCGTACATGCCCGAGGAAAAGCCCAAGCTCACCTCCGCGGAGATCAAGACCAGCGGCAATTACGTCATGTACTGCATCCTCAGCGACGCGGACAAGTCCGCGGCTTTCGGCGCGTTCGACGGTGCGCTCAAGTAATTAAAACAAAGGAACCCGCCCGTTTCGGGCGGGTTTCGCTGTTTTTTGGAGGCTGATACTAATTCTCGATTGAAAGTTCAATCGAGAATTCCGCGTGCTTCGCACGCGCGCGCCGCGCCGTCTGCTGTGCATGGATATCCGTAAGGCGGCGAAGCCGCCAACGGCTATCTCATCATTAAAACCCTGATAAAAAACTCCAAGAGCTTTTTATCAGGGTTTGGTATAAAACGGGTCTTTCCATGGCCGGAACCTCAGTAATAGTCCTCCTCGTCTTCCTCGTCGAAGGCGTCGTCCTCGTTTTTGGGCTTGCTCTTTACAAGCGCGGCAAAATCGAAGGCGCGCGGCTCGGTGCCGCCGATGATGCGCACGAGGTTTTCCGCGTGGCGCAGCACAATTATGCCCGCGCAGAAAAGCGCCAGCATACCCTCCAGCCCCGTGTGGTCAAACGGCAGCATGAATATGGGGGCCAGCGCCGCCGCCGCCACCGCGCCCAGCGCGGCGTAGCGCGTGAAGACGAGCACGACGACCCAGGCCACCCAGCAGCACAGGCCAACGCGCCAGTCAATCAGAAAGACGGCAATGCCCGCGCAGAAAAGCGCCTTGCCGCCGTGGAACAGGAACAGCAGGGGATAGGCGTGGCCCAGGATCAGGCAGAAAGCCGCGAACAGCCGCCCGATGAGCATCTGGTCCACAAGCCCCAGCAGCGCCCCGCCGATGAGCACGGCCAGCAGCGTCTTTGCCAGGTCGAACAGCAGCAGCAGCACCGTGCCTATGGGACCGAAGTCATGGTAAAAGTCCGCTACGGGGCTCTCCATACGGCTGTGCCGTGCGGCGCCGTTGCGGAAAACATACCTCGAGAGGATCATGCTGCCGCTCAGATTGCCGAGGCAATAGCAGATTATCGCGATGAGTATCAGAAGCAAAACGGTTTTCATTGGCTGTCTCCTTTCTGACGTATGAGCATACGCACCGGCGTGCCCTCAAGCCCGAAAGCGGCGCGCACCTGGTTTTCAAGATAGCGTTGATATGAGAAATGGAACAGCTCGCGGCTGTTGCAGAACACCACGAAGGTCGGAGGCTTTACGCCGGTCTGGGTCATGTAGTAGATTTTCAGCCGTTTTCCCTTGTCCGTGGGCGGCTGGACGCGGGCCTGCGCGTCGGCAAGCACGTTATTGAGCTGGCCCGTGCTTATGCGCTTTGACGCCTGAGCGTTTACCGAGTTGATGAGCTCATACAGCTTTTCGGCGCGCTGGCCGGTGAGCGCGGAGATGAACAGCACGGGCGCGTAGGTCATATAGCTGAGGTCGCGCAGGACTTCGCGGCGCATTTTCTCCATGGTGCCGGTCTCTTTCTCGACCAGGTCCCACTTGTTGACCACGATGACGCTGGCCTTTCCGGCCTCGTGCGCCATGCCGGCGATTTTGGTGTCCTGCTCGGTCACGCCCTCGCGCGCGTCTATCATTATAAGGCATACATCCGCGCGTTCAATGGCAAGCTGGGCGCGCATGACGGAAAACCTCTCGATCCTGTCGTCAACCTTGCTCTTGCGCCGGATTCCGGCGGTGTCAATGAAGGTGTATTTGCCGTATTGGTTGTCCACGCGGGTGTCCACCGCGTCGCGCGTCGTTCCGGCAACGTCGCTGACGATCACGCGCTTTTCGCCGGCGATGAGGTTGGTCAGCGAGGACTTGCCCACGTTGGGCTTACCGATGATGGCGACCTTTATGCGCTCGTCGTCTTCCTCGCCGGCATCCTCATCGGGGAACTGCTCGACGCAGGCGTCGAGCATGTCGCCCGTGCCGTGGCCGTGGACGGCGGAGACGGAGATGGGCTCGCCCAGGCCGAGGGAATAAAACTCGTAAATTGTGGAGTTGTTGGACGAGGGGTTGTCCATCTTGTTTACAACCAGCACCACGGGCTTGTGGGAGCGCAGGAGCATGTTGGCCACATCCTTGTCCGCGGCGGTGACGCCCGTGCCGATTTCCGTCACAAGCACAATTACGTCCGCGGCGGAGATGGCGATGTTGGCCTGCTCGCGCATGAACAGGAGAATTTCGCTGTCGGTGCTCGGCTCGATGCCGCCGGTGTCCACAATATCAAATTTCCTTCCGGCCCACTCGCACTCGGCGTAGAGCCTGTCGCGCGTAACGCCGGGGGTATCCTCGACTATGGACAGCCGCTGCCCGGCAAGGCGGTTGAAGAGCATGGACTTGCCCACGTTGGGGCGCCCGACTATGGCTACAAGCGGTCTTGGCATTTCATCATTCCTTTCGCGGATGGTTTGGCGGGTTATAGCGGTTATACGGCGTGTCCTCGACCTCCCGTGAGGGGGTTTGCAGCTCCGGCAGGATGCCGAGCACCGCGTCGCACAGCTCGCCCCCGTCCTCGGCAATGGGGTAAACCGGCACGCCCAGCGCGGTGGATACCTGTTCGAGCGTCACGTCGTCCAGAAAATCCATCTCCTCGCGCCGGAGCATACTCGCGCTGATGAGCAGGCGCGAGCCCAAATCGCGTCCGGAGAGCTGATTTATCAGGTCTGTTCCGGTCACGAGCCCGGAGACGGTGACGCTGCGGCCGAAGAAATCGTTATAAATGGGACAGACCACGCCGTTTATATTATCATACTTTTCCCGCGCTGTACACAAAAGCTTTTCCAGCGTAGGCGCGGCGGCGACGCCGCAGGCTATGGTGAAGGGCGCGCCGTCGGCCCCGTCGGAGACGGACAGCGCGGCGCAAAATTCGGTTTCAAGCAGGCGGAGCATGCCAACGCCGTTTTCAAGCTGGGGGTAGCCGCCGTAAAATTCATCCTCCGGCAGCTCGAGCCCCGCCGTCAGGTACAGCTCGTCCGAGCAATAGAAGACGCGCTCGCCCGTCTCGGCCAGGCAACGCTTGCCGAAGCGCTCGACCTGCTCCACGGTCCCGGCAGCGCGCTCAGGGGTAAAGGGCGTCAGCCCGTCGAGCCCCTCGCGGTGCCTTGTCAGCCCCACAGGCACCACCGCCACGCTGGGCACAGCGGGATAGAGCGCGTATAAATCCCGCATGGAGCGCTCAAGCTCCGCGCCGTCGTTCCAGCCGGGGCAGCAGACGATCTGACAGTTCATCTTAATCCCGTTTTCCGCGAAGCGGCGCATTACGTCCATACACTCGCCCGCGCGGGGATTTTTAAGCATTTTCCGGCGCAGCTCGGGGTTTGTGGTGTGCACCGAAACATTCACGGGGCTGACGTGCAGGTCGATTATCCGCTGTATCTCGCGCTTGGACAGGTTCGTCAGCGTGATGTAGCAGCCCATGAGAAAGCTCAAGCGCGCGTCGTCGTCCTTGAAATAGAGGCTAGGGCGCATGCCGGGGGGCATCTGGTCGACGAAGCAGAACACGCAGTTATTAGCGCAGCTTCTGGGGCGGTCCATGAGGTAGGTCTCAAATTCCAGCCCAGCGTCGCCTCCCTCGCGCTTTTTGAGCATGACCAGCTTGGTTTTGCCCTCGCCCGTCGTGAGCTGGAGGACAAGCTGCTTTTCATAGGAATAGAATTTGTAATCGAGCACGTCGATTATTTTGTGACCGTTTATAGCGACAAGCTCGTCGCCGGGCAAGACCCTGCCGCGCAGGGGACTGCCGGGGTCTATTGACTTTATTATGTGCTTCATCTTAAAATACTCCCCCGACAATGGCAAAAGGAGAGGCGGCTTCCTGCCTCCTCTCCTTAAGCTCTTAGTTCTTACTTGTCCGCTTCGACCTGGAGCACCTGACGGCCATTGTAAGTGCCGCAAGCCTTGCAGGCACGATGGGGCAGGTGGTAAGCTCCGCAGTTGGGGCAAGCTACGATGCCGGGAGTTTCCAGCTTCCAGACGGAAGAACGTCTTTTATCTCTTCTCGCCTTCGAGACCTTCCTTTTTGGTACTGCCATTATGACACCTCCTACGTTCACAGCTGATTAGAACAGCGTTTTTTAGGGTAATTACTGGTTTTCTTCTATATCCAAAAGCTGTCCTAATACAGCCAATCTTGGATCAACGCTTTTAGTGCAGGAGCAGGGCCCATCGTTCAGGTTCTTCCCGCAGATCGGGCACAGGCCCTTGCAGTCGGGAGAGCAGAGAAGCTTGCTGTCCGTGTTGAGGATAAAGACGGATGAAAGCACCTCGTCGAGCTCAATGCCGTCGCCGTCGAGAGGGAAAACCTCTGCGTCGTCGCCCTCGTCGTCCATGTGCGCGGAGAGGGGGACGTTCAGCTCAAGAGTCTTTTCCAGCGGGAACTCGCTTCCGCAGCGGGCGCAGCGGCAGAGCATCTTCGCCTCCAGTTCACCGGTCAGCGTGAGCACTCCGGCGGTGTTCACCGCCTTGCCGTGGGCGCGCGGCGTTTCCGTAAAGCGCACCAGCTCGGGAAACGCAAGGGTTTCCGACTCAAGCTCAGTCTCAAAGCTGACCTCGCCGCCGGGGATTTCGATAATGTCCTTCAGATCAAGCCACATGTCATACCTCGCAAAAACGCGGCATAATGCGGCGCTTCGTCCGCAATCGCCCTAATATTATAGTTTATCCGGTTGCCTTTGTCAATATAAAAATCAAGTCCCGGAAAGAATTATTGCGTTCCCGATCCCAGGATTTGTTGAATCGCGCGGCGGCTTGTGATAGAATATACATATATCTTCACTCGGGAAGGACGGGAGGCGCACCAATGAAGGAGATAACCGTCGGCAAAAACGACGCGCGGCAGCGGCTCGACCGCTTTGTGGGCAAGGCGGTGCCACTGCTGCCGGAGGCCCTGCTGCAAAAATATATCCGCACAAAACGGATAAAGCTCAACGGCAAGGGCGCAAAGCGCGACACGCGCGTGAGTGAAGGCGATGTCTTGCAGCTTTACATAAACGACGAGTTTTTTGAAAAGCCGCGGGAGGAAAATTCCTGGCTCAAGGTCGGCACGCCGCGCATCGACATCGTCTACGAGGATGAAAACATCCTCCTTGCCGACAAAAAGCCGGGTATGCTCTGCCACAGCGCGGGGAAGTGGGACTACAACACGCTGGTTGCCAACATTCAGGCGAGAGCGTATCAAAACGGCGAATGGCGCCCCCGTGAGGAAAATTCCTTCGCCCCCGCGCTGTGCAACCGCATCGACCGCAACACCGGAGGCATAGTCATCGCCGCGAAAAACGCGGAGGCGCTGCGCATACTCAACGACAAGATCCGAGACCGGGAGATAGACAAGCGCTATCTCTGCGTAGTCCACGGCAGGCCGAAACCCGAGGCAGGGCGGCTGGAGGGATGCATTTTCAAGGACGCGAAGAAAAACCGGGTCTACGTCAAGGACCGCCCCGAGCCGGGCGCGCGCACGGCGGTGACGGAGTACAAAACCCTGCAAAGCCGGGGCGGGCTCTCGCTCGTGGAGTGCCGGCTGCTCACGGGGCGCACGCACCAGATACGCGCCCAGATGGCCCACGCGGGCTGGCCGCTTTTGGGCGACGGCAAGTACGGCTCCGAGCGGCAAAACAGGGCCTTCGGCGAGAAGGGCCAGGCCCTGTACTCGTACAAGCTCAGCTTCGACTTTCCAACCGACGCGGGAGCGCTGAACTACCTGCGCGGGCGGGAGTTCTGCGTGGAGAAGATCGATTTTGTGGAAAAATATTTCGGATAACGGTTTTGACTGAGAGGCCGCGAAGCGCTTTGCGCGGCGCGAGCGTGCGCAGCACGCGGAATTCTCGATTGAACCTTCAATCGAGAATTAGTATTAGTTGAACTCGTTATAAATCGCGCGTATCGCCGTCTCATAATCGCTTTCGGCGACGCCGAGGATGATGTTCAGCTCGCTCGAGCCCTGGTCAAGCATGCGGATGTTCACGTCCGCGTTCGCCACAGCGGAGATTATCCGCGCGGCGGTGCCCTTGGCGCAGACCATGCCGCGGCCCACGACGGCGATTATGGCGAGGCTGTCCTCAACGCAGATGGTGTCGGGGCGGACGAGAGCGCGTATCTCCGCGAGCACCTTTTCCCGGCAGGGGGCCAGCTTGTCGCTCTCCACCAGAACGGACATAGTGTCGATGCCCGAGGGCAGATGCTCAAAGGACAATCCGTTATCCTCCAGCACCTGCAAAACCTTGCGCCCGAAGCCGATCTCGGCGTTCATCATGGCCTTGTCAATCAAAATACTGGAAAAGCCGCGGCAGCCGGCGATGCCCGTCACGGGGCGCAGCGCGCCGGTGGGTACGTCCTGGGTTATCAGGGTGCCGGGGTCGTCGGGGCGGTTGGTGTTGCGGATGTTTATGGGGATGCCGGCAAAGCGCGCGGGGAACACCGCGTCCTCGTGCAGCACGGTCGCGCCCATGTATGACAGCTCGCGCAGCTCGGTGTAGCTGATGTAGTCGATGGGCCTGGGGTTGTCCACAATGCGCGGGTCGGCGGTCATCATGCCGGAGACGTCGGTCCAGTTTTCGTACAGGTCGGCGTTCATTCCACGGGCGAGGACGGCGCCGGTGACATCCGAGCCGCCGCGCGAGAAGGTGCGCACCGTGCCGTCGCTCTGCGCGCCGTAGAAGCCGGGGAGCACCGCGTGGTCAACGCCCGCCATGGCCTTGGCGATGGCGGCGTAGGTCGTGTCCCTGTCCAGCGTGCCGTCGGGATTGAAGATAATGCATCGCGCCGCGTCGACGAAGTCAAAGCCCAGGTACTTGGACATCAGCCGCGCGCTGAGGTACTCGCCCCGGCTCGCCATGTACTCGCGGGAGGGCTTGCCCAAAAGGTGGCGGCGGATGGTTTTCATCTCGCCGTGGATGTCGAAGTCGATGTCCAGCCCGCGGGCGATCTCCTCGAAGCGCTCGCGTATCTGGACCAGCGCCGGGCCGAAGTCCCCGCCCTTGACGGCGAGGTCGTAGCAGGCGTAGAGCAGGTCGGTTATCTTCACGTCGCCGTCGTCGCGCTTTCCGGGCGCGGAGACCACGACATAGCGCCGGGCGGAGTCGGCATGGATGATGTCCGCCGCCTTTCTGAACTGCGCGGCGCAGGACAGGGAGCTGCCGCCGAACTTGAGAACGATTGAGCTGTTTGCACGCATTTTTAATATGCCTCCGTAAAAGGGATTATATGCCAGAAGCCGTAAGGCTTTTGATATCAATTTTGGTTAAGAAAATCGCTGATTACCGCGGCGTGAACTGCCGCGGCGTCAGGGAGAAGCCTGTCGTCGGGAAGAAAGCGGTCGCTGTGAAGCGCCGCGTCTCCGCCAACGCCGAAGTGGTAAAAGCAGCCGGGCCGTTTTTCAAGAAAATACCCGAAGTCCTCGGTGGTCATGGTGGGCGCGTCAATCACGATCACCCGCGCGTCCCCCAAAAGCCGCCGCGCCGCGCTCTCGGCAAGCCGGGAGCACTCGTCATGGTTTACGACGCCTGGGTAACCCCAGCGAATTTCAACCTCGGCGCTCGCCCCGGCGGACTCTGCCGCTGACACGACGAGCTTGCGCAGGCTCTCCACGGCCTCTTGCCGCGCCTCGGGGCCGAGGGTGCGGATCATGCCGCGCAGCTCGGCCTCGCCGGCTATGATGTTCTCGGCGGCGCCGGCATGGAGTGTGCATATGGAAATTACGGTTTTCCCGTTTTTAACGTTGAGCGTTTTTGAAAGCTCCCGTGCGCCGCGCACAACACAGGCGGCGGCGTACAGGGCGTCAACGCCCTTTTCCGGCTCCGCGCCGTGGGAGCTTTTGCCGTGGATCACCGCGCGGAAGGGGTTCGACGCGGCGTAGAACTTGCCGTACCTCACGCCCACGCTCCCGGCGGGAAGATTCGGGTCAACGTGCGCGCCGAAAACCGCGTCCACATTTGGAGACTCAAGACAGCCCGCGTCGATCATGGGCCGAGCGCCGCCATCGCCCTCCTCGTCGGGCTGAAAGAGGAATTTTACCGTTCCGCGCAGATTCTCCCGCGCCTCCGACAGCAGCCGCGCCGCGCCGAGCGCGGCGGAGACATGGAAATCATGCCCGCAGGCATGCATCCAGCCCTCGCTTTCGGAGGCAAAGCCAGCGCCGGTGCGCTCGCACACCGGCAGCGCGTCCATATCCGCGCGCAGCGCGGCGCA
>JAMPGF010000024.1 GCA_023664105.1 Butyricicoccus sp.
TGCCGCAGGGCGCAAGCTCCGGCACCGCGGCGAGCACCGCGTCCCCGCCGATGAAGCGGCCCCGGTCCCAGCCGGCGCACTCGCCGATGGGCATGAGCTCGATAAAGCGCAGGTCTATCGCGTGCTCCCGTGTCAGGCCCACCAGCGTGGGTATCTCGTCGTCGTTTATGCCGCCGATGAGGACGCAGTTTATTTTCGTGTTTTTAAAATACTTCTCCGCCGCCTCAAGCCCCGCCAGGCAGTCGCCCATCTCGCCGACGCGGGTTATGCGGCGGTATTTCTCCGGGTCGAGGGTGTCAAGGCTAATGTTCAGGCGCGAGACGCCAGCCTCGGCAAGCTCCCGGGCATAGCGCGGCAGGAGCACGCCGTTTGTGGTCAGGCACAGCTCCCTTATTCCCTCTATCCCGCCGATGCCCCGGCAGATGTCCACAATCCCCCGGCGGACAAGCGGCTCGCCGCCGGTTATGCGTATTTTGTCTATGCCCAGCTCGGCACAGGCGCGGCAGAGCTCCACGCACTCCTCCACGGTCAGGATCTGCCCGTGGGCGAGCTTTTCCACGCCCGGCTCCGGCATGCAGTAGATGCAGCGCAGGGGGCACAGGTCCGTCACCGACAGGCGGAGATAGCGTATATTTCTTCCTTGCTCGTCAATCATAAAACAAAACCATTCACTGATTAATACTATTCTTCCATAGAAAATAGACATTTTCTATGGAAGAGGCGTCGCGTAGACGCGCCGCCCATTTGTGCCTCTGGCACAAATGCCGTCCCATGCAAACTTCAACGCGCTTTCGGCGCTATAAAAAGTAGACGTTGTCTACTTTTTAATGAAGTTTAGTATAAATCCGCAATAACGTTACCGTGCGAAAAGCTTGGAACAGCAGCAGTATCAGGACGAAATTAAAGTTCTTTTTGGGTACTTTTTCTTTCAAGAAAAGTATCACACCCTGTAGGCCGTTATTTTTTCCCCCGCCCTGAGCGGGGGGCTGCCCGCTGGGACATCGCCCAGCAGATCGCAGCCGACGAGCGAGGAGACAACGCCGTTGCCCTGCCCCTCGGTGGGGATGAAGAGCGCCTCGCCGTCCCTTACCTCCAGACGTCCGCGAAGCGCGCGGCGCTGGGGACTCTTTTTCGGGAAATCCGCGCCCAGCGTCAGGCTCAGGCACTCCGGCTCGCAGTCGGCGCGTCCGCACAGGCGCTTGATGTACGGCGCGGCAACCCTGAGCAGCGCGACCGCCGCCGCACCGGGGTTTCCGGACAGTCCGAGAATGAGCTTGCCGCCGCGCACGGAGGCCACCATCGACCCGCCGGGCTTGAGCCCCACCTTCCAGAACAGTACCCGCGCGCCCACAAGCTGAGCGCTCTTCACCGCGAAGTCGTAGTCGCCCACGGAAGCCCCGCCGGTGGTTATCACCATGTCGCAGTCGCGAAGCGCGGCATCGATTTTCCCCGCTATAAGCTCCGGCTCGTCCGGCACGCTGCCAAGCGCGCGCACCCCGGCGCCCATGGAGCGGAGATACGCCCCGAGGGTGTAGACGTTGCTGTTGTAAATCTTCGCCGGCTGCCAGTCCTGGCCCGGCTCGAGCAGCTCCGAGCCGGTGCTCATGAGCGCGACAGCGGGCCGGCGGAACACCTCGACCTGAGCCGTTCCCTGTCCCGCCAGCGTTCCGGCAACAGCGGGACTGACCGTCTCGCCCCGGCGGGCCAGCACCTGCCCGCGGCGGACATCCTCGCCCGCGCGGGCGATGTCCGAATTTGGCTTCACGGGCGCGAAGATTTTCACGCTGCGCTCGTCAAACTCCGTCAGCTCGTACTTGACGACGGTGTTGGCTCCCTCGGGGATGGGCGCGCCGGTGAGTATCTTCGCGGCGGCGCCAGCGGTTATCTTCACAGTCGGCGCGGTGCCGGCGGGCAGCTCCTCCACGACGCGGAGCGTGACCGGATTGTCCCGCGCCGCGCCGGCGGTGTCCTCGCCGCGGATGGCGTATCCGTCATAGGGGCTGCGGTCAAAGGGCGGCACGTCGAGCACGGCGGCAACGTCCCGCGCCAGCACGCGCCCCAGCGCGTCGAACAGCGGCACAGTCTCGGTTTTGGGGCTGACCTCCAGCTCCGAAAGCATCCGCAGAGCCTCGTCAAGGTCTATTCTGTTGACTTTGTCATTCATGGCGTATCACTTCCCGGTGGTATAACGGTATTATACCAGTCCAGGTGAAATAAAGCAAATAAATAAAAGAATTAAATCATTATTCCTATAACCCCCGCCGCCTTCGCGGCGTGTACGTCGGAAAAACACTTTGCGCGTAGCGAGCGTGCGAGTTGTCCGCCAGCGGCGGACAGCGAGTGCGCAGAGCGGAGCGAAGCCTTCTCGAAAAAGTGGCTTTGCCACTTTTTCGACACGCTCAAATCAAAGGCCGGCCCCTGTGGGGCCGGCCTTTGATTTTGATTTAGTCGATTACTTCGACCGAGACTTTTGCGCCCTTTCGCTGGGCGACGGCCTTCATAAGAATGCGGACTTCCTTTATTATCCGTCCCTGACGGCCGATGACCTTGCCCATGTCGCCGTCGGCTACCCGTACCTCAAATACGGTCTCGGCCCCGGCCTCGCGCTCGGTCACAGATACCTCGTCGGGATTGTCGACAAGGTTCTGTATAATGTAGGTCAACAGTTCTTTCATTTGGGTAATAATCTCCTTAGCCTTCCGCCTTCTTGAGCAGAGCCTTCACCGTGTCGGTGGGCTGTGCGCCGTTGGCTATCCAGTACTTAGCGCGCTCGAGATCTACCTTGATCTCAGACGGGCTCGCCAGAGGGGCGTAGGTTCCTATCTCCTCGATGAAACGTCCGTCACGCGGGAAGTGGGAATCCGCCACGACGATGCGGTAGTAGGGGTTCTTCTTCGCTCCCATTCTGCGCAGTCTGATCTTGACCATGTATGTTCACCTCCATAATTTTTTCTTTTATGCAAAACGCTTTTGCGCGTCAGCAAGCAAATTAAAATCCAAATCCGCCCATGCCGGGGAAGCCGCCCATTTTCTGCATGCGCTTGAGCTTTTTCCCGCCCATGCCGTTGACCTGCTTTATCATCTTCTGCATGGCCTCAAACTGCTTGAGCAGGCGGTTTACGTCCACGACCTGCGTGCCGCTTCCGGCGGCGATGCGCTTTTTGCGGCTGTTGCCGATGATGTTCGGGTTCTCCCGCTCCTTCGGCGTCATGGAAAGGATTATCGCCTCGGTGCGCGCCATGGCCTTCTCGTCCACCGACGCCCCGGCCAGAGCCTTGGCGTCCACGCCGGGGAGCATGCCTAAAATGTCCTGCATCGAGCCCATGCTCTTGAGCTGGACAAGCTGGTCGTAAAAGTCCGCGAGGGTGAATCTGTTCGCGCGGAGCTTTTCCTCAAGCTCCTTCGCCTTCTTCTCGTCAAGGCTCTGCTCCGCCTTTTCAATGAGCGTGAGCACGTCGCCCATACCGAGGATGCGGCTGGCCATGCGCTCGGGATGGAACACCTCGATCTGGTCGAGCTTCTCGCCCGTACCGGCGAATTTTATGGGCTTGCCCGTCGCCGCCCTGACCGAGAGCGCCGCGCCGCCGCGCGCGTCGCCGTCGAGCTTGGTGAGCATTATGCCGTCCACGCCGAGGGCCGCGTCAAAGGCCGTCGCCGCGTTCACCGCGTCCTGGCCCGTCATGGCGTCGACCACCAGCATTATCTCCGCAGGCTCGGTCGCGGCTTTGATATTGCGCAGCTCGTCCATGAGCTGCTCGTCTATATGCAGGCGGCCCGCGGTGTCCAGGAACACGAGGTCGTTGCCGTACTTTTTCGCGTGGGCGATGCCGGCCTTGGCGATCTCCACGGGGTTGCCCTGGCCCATCTGGAAGACGGGCAGGTCAAGCTGCGCGCCCACAGTCTCGAGCTGCTTTATGGCCGCGGGGCGGTAGACATCACAGGCTACCAAAAGCGGGCGCTTGCCCTGCTTGCGCATGTACGCGGCGAGCTTGGCGCCGTTGGTGGTCTTGCCCGCGCCCTGAAGGCCCACGAGCATCACCACGCTGGGGCTCCTGCTGCCGATGTTGAGCTTGACGCTCTCGCTGCCCATGAGGGCGATCAGCTCCTCATTGACAATCTTTATCACCATCTGCGCCGGGGACAGGCTTTCCAGCACGTCCGCGCCGACACTGCGCTCCGTGACCTTCTTTACGAAGTCCTTGACTATCTTATAGCTGACGTCGGCCTCTAAAAGCGCCATGCGTACCTCGCGCATGGCCTCCTTTACGTCCTGTTCCGACAGGCGGCCCTTTCCGCGCATCTTCTTAAAGGCCGCGGAGAGCTTTTCCGAGAGTGATTCAAATGCCATTTCCGTGGCCCTCCTTTAATCAGTCCTCAAGGGAACCCAACAGCTCGAGTATCCGGCGCTTTTCCGCGCTGTCCGGGAGCTTGCCCGCCTCGGCGGCGATGGCCTCCGCCGTCTCGCGGCGGCGCGCGGCGCGCTCGACAAAGCCGGTTTTCGCCTCCATCTCCGTCATGGACGCCTCGGCCCGGCGGATCATGTCCCACACAGCCTGGCGCGATACGCCGCTCTGCTCGGCTATCTCGTGCAGCGACAGGTCCTCGTTATAGTGCAGGTCGTAGTATTCCCTCTGCTTGCCGGTCAGCAGCTCGCCGTAGAAATCGAACAGCATCGTCCGCATGAGCGTTTCGTCCTTCACGGTCAGGCACCTCCATTACAAGCTTTTGCATTATAATACTCTTTTTTGCGGCTGTCAAGTATTTTTGTTTAACAGGCACGCGAAAAGAGAGAAAAGGCTTGTTCTCTGGGCGGGGGTCATGCTATACTGTTTGGGAATTGCAAAAGATTGGGGAAAGTCAAATGACCTACAACATGTGCGTGCCGTGCCTGCTGGGGCTGGAAAAGCCCATTGCGGACGAGCTGAAGCGGCTGGGGCTGGAAAATGTGAGGGCCGAAAACGGGCGTGTGCGCTTTTCCGGGGACGAGGCGGCGCTGGCTCGGGCAAACATTAACCTGCGCTGCGGCGAGCGAGTGCTCATTGAGCTGGGGCGCTTCGACGCGTTTACCTTCGACGAGCTGTTCGAGGGCACGAAGGCGCTGCCCTGGGAAATGCTCATCCCCCGCGACGGGGCCTTTCCGGTGAAGGGCTACAGCCTCAACTCAAAGCTCTTTTCCGTCTCCGACTGCCAGAAGATTATCAAAAAGGCCATCGCCAATCACCTCAAGGGCGTTTACGGGCTGGAGTGGTTCCCTGAGACGGGACCGCTGTATCAGGTGCAGTTTTCCATAATGAAGGACCGCGTCAGCCTGTGCATTGACTCCACCGGCAGCGGGCTGCACAAGCGCGGCTACCGGCCCGCGCACAACGCCGCGCCGCTGAAGGAAACCATGGCCGCGGCGATGGTGACGCTCTCGCGCTACCGCGGGCGGGAGGATCTCTGCGACCCCTTCTGCGGCAGCGGGACTATTCCCATTGAGGCCGCGCTGATAGCCAAAAACCGCGCGCCGGGGCTCAGGCGGAGCTTCACGGCTATGGACTGGCCCGGCTTCGGGAGCGAAATTTGGGAGCGGGAGCGGGAGGCGGCGGTGTCGCGGGAATTTGACGGGGACTACCGCATTTTCGCCTCGGACATCGACCGGCACGCCATCGAGCTGGCAAAGGAAAACGCCGCGCGGGCCGGGGTCGGGAACGTGGTGCGCTTTGAGGTTGCGGACGCGACGCGGTTTGAGCGGCGCACCGGGCGGGGCATAATTGTGACAAACCCGCCCTACGGCGAGCGGATCATGGAGAAGAAGCAGGCCGAGGAACTTTACGCCGCCTTCGGCGCGGCCTGGCAGCGGACGGAGAACTGGAAGCTGTATTTGCTCAGCTCGCACACCGAGTTTGAGCGAACGTTTGGCAAGACCGCGGATAAAAAGCGCAAGCTTTACAACGGCATGATCAAGTGCGATTTGTTTATGTACCTTTGAGAGAAATATAATGGGGTGAGGGCATGAAGCATCTGTTTATCGTAAATCCCGCGGCGGGAGGAAAGGACAAGACCGAGTTTGTGCGCGAGAAGGCCGCGGAGTGCTTTGCCGGGCGGGATGAGGAGTACGAGGTGTACGCCACCAAAGCGCCCATGGACGCGCGCCGCGAGATCGTGCGGCAGTCCGCGCCGGGCCAGCGGCTGCGGGTCTACGCCTGCGGCGGGGACGGCACGCTCAACGAGTGCGCCTGCGGCGTTTATGAGGCCGGAAACGCCCAGCTCACCGTTTTCCCCACGGGCACGGGCAACGATTTTATCAAGATGTTCGGCGCGGAGAGCCGGAGGTTTTTCGACCTGCGCGAGCTTGTTGACGGCGAGGAGCGCCCCGTCGACCTGATGCTGTGCAACGGCAGGCCCAGCATCAACATCTGCTCGGTCGGCGTCGACGCGCGCATCGGCGTGGATGTCCACAAATACAGCTCCCTGCCGCTGGTCGGCGGGGCGACAGCCTATGTCGTCTCCACGCTGGCCAACTTCGTGCGCGGCATCTCGCAGCGGGCGACCGTTTACTGCGGCGGGCAGGTTTTCGACGGGGAGCTGGCCCTCGCCTGCGCGTGCAACGGACGGTACTACGGCGGCGGCTTCAACCCCGTGCCGGACGCGCGGCCCGACGACGGCCTGATAGATTTCCTCATAATCCCCCGCGTCTCGCGCGCCACGTTCGTCATGCTCGTGGGGCAGTACGCCAGGGGGAAATACGCAAGTTATCCCAAGCTCATCCGGCACGTCCGGGCCAGGGAAATGACGATAGAGGCGGACGGGGAATTCGTCATAAACATCGACGGCGAGGCCGCCTTCGCAAGGAGGGCGGAGATAAGCCTGCTGCCGGGCGCGGTGCCGTTCATATTCCCTTCACAAATGGCGTTTTTTGCTTCCCGGAAGGAGAAAAAGCGAGTTTAGCGGAGAAAATCAAGGATTTTCCGGCTTATAGGCAAGGTAAATTGGCATAATTATAAAAAATATCCGATTTTTGGCTTATGCCCCCGTTTTCCGGCCTTGCGAAAAGTATACAGTTGGACTATCATAATAAGTAGATTAGCACTCCGGCGTTTAGAGTGCTAACAAGCCCGGAGAAGAAATCAGTTAAAAATTTTATTATCATACAGGAGGCAGAATATGACACTCAGACCATTGGCAGACAGAGTAGTGCTCAAGCAGAACAAGCCCGAGGAGAAGACCAAGGGCGGCATCATCCTCGCCAGCTCCGCGCAGGAGAAGCCCGAGGTTTATGAGGTCCTCGTCGCCGGCCCCGGCGGCGTGGTTGACGGCAAGGAGGTCGTCATGGAAGTCAAGGGCGGCGACAAGGTCATCGTCAACAAGTACTCCGGCACCAACGTCAAGATCGACGGCGAAGAGTTCGTGATAGTGCGCCAGTCCGATATACTGGCCGTTGTAGAGTAAGAATAATTGGAGGAAATAAGAAATGGCAAAGCAGATCATATTCGGTGAGGAAGCCCGCAGGGCCCTGCAGAGCGGCGTTGACCAGCTCGCGGATACCGTTAAAATAACCATCGGCCCCAAGGGCCGCAACGTCGTGCTCGGCAAGAAGTTCGGCGCTCCCCTGATAACCAACGACGGCGTGACCATCGCCAAGGAAATCGAGCTCAAGGACGAGTTTGAGAACATGGGCGCGCAGCTGATTCGCGAGGTCTCCACCAAGACCAACGATGTCGCCGGCGACGGCACCACCACCGCCACCGTCCTGGCCCAGGCCATGATCGGCGAGGGCATCAAGAACCTGGCAGCCGGCGCCAACCCCATGGTCATGCGCCGCGGCATCCAGAAGGCCACCGAGGCCGCAGTCGCCGCCATCAAGGCCAACTCCCAGCCCGTTTCCGGCAGCAGCGACATCGCCCGAGTCGGCACCGTCTCCTCCGGCGACGAGGTCATTGGCAAGCTCATTGCCGACGCTATGGAGAAGGTCGGCCGCAGCGGAGTTATCACCGTTGAGGATTCCAACACCGCTGAGACCTATTCCGAGGTCGTCGAGGGGATGCAGTTTGACCGCGGCTACCTCTCCCCCTACATGGTAACCGACACCGACAAGATGGAAGCCGTGCTCGACGACGCTTTCATCCTGCTGTATGACAAGAAGATAAGCACCATTCAGGATCTCATCCCCCTGCTCGAGAAGATTGCGCAGCAGGGCGCGAAGCTGCTGATAATCGCCGAGGACATCGAGGGCGACGCCTTGGCTACCATCATTCTCAACAAGCTTCGCGGCGTGTTCACCTGCGTGTGCGTCAAGGCTCCCGGCTTCGGCGACAGGCGCAAGGAGATGCTTCAGGACATCGCCATCCTCACCGGCGGCACCGTGGTGTCCTCCGAGCTGGGCATGGAGCTCAAGGACGCGGACATCGGAGTGCTCGGACGCGCGCACCAGGTCAAGGTCACCAAGGACGACACCATCATCATCGACGGCGCAGGCGACAAGGCCGAGATCGAGAACCGCGTAGCCACCATCCAGCACCAGATCGAGCAGAGCAAGTCCGAGTACGACACCGAGAAGCTCAAGGAGCGCCTGGGCAAGCTGGGCGGCGGCGTGGCCGTTATCAAGGTCGGCGCGGCTACCGAGGTCGAGATGAAGGAAAAGAAGATGCGCATTGAGGACGCACTCAACGCCACCCGCGCTGCTGTTGAAGAGGGCATCGTCGCCGGCGGCGGCAGCGCCTACGTCATCGCCTCCAAGGCCGCGGCAAAGGCTGCCGAGAGCATGAGCGGCGACGAGAGGACCGGCGCGTCCATCGTGGCGAAGGCTCTTGAGGCCCCCATCCGCCAGATAGTCACCAACGCCGGGCTCGAGGGCGCGGTCGTGCTGGAAAAGGTCAAGGCTTCCGACTCCGCCAGCTTTGGCTTCGACGCCGCGAACGAGGAGTACTGCGACATGTTCCAGGCCGGCATTGTCGACCCGACCAAGGTCTGCCGCAGCGCGCTGGAGAACGCCGCTTCCATCTCCGCGGGCGTCCTGACCACCGAGGCTCTGGTGGCCGACCTGCCCGAGGAGAAGCCCGAGATGCCTGCGGGCAACCCGGGAATGGGCGGAATGTATTAAGAAAATCAAATTTAAGGGCGGGCTCTTGGCCCGCCCTTAAATTTGAGGATAGGAATTTTTCCGGGGCGCATGTCCTCGGAAAAATATTTTTATTTTTTCGCCGCTTTCGCGGCGAATAGCTCTGCATCAAGAATTTGTAAGCGGCAAAGCCGCTAACAAATTCTAAGATCTGCGAGGCATATTCAAGGAGGTACCGATGAAAAAGGACAGATTCCTTGAGGCCGGGAAGGTCATCAACACGCACGGGGTGCGCGGGGAGGTCAAGATCGAGGTCTGGGCCGATGGGCCGGAGTTTTTGCGTGGGTTTGATACCGTGTACATCGGCGGAAAGGCCATGGGCCTGCGCTCGGCGCGGGTGCACGGGGGCTTCGTTATCGCCGCGCTGGACGGCGTAGAGAATGTCAACGCCGCTATGGCGCTCAAGGGGAAGACCGTGTGCATCGACCGCGGGGACGTGAAGCTGCCGGACGGGCGGGTTTTTGTCGCCGATATTCTCGGCGCGCGGGTCGTCTCCGATACGGGCGAGGAGCTGGGCGTGCTCGAAGATATCTGGGAAAGGCCGGCGAACAACGTCTTTCTCGTCAAGGGGCAGCGCGAGATCCTCATTCCCGACGCGCCGGAGTTTATCCTCTCGCTGGACGCGGAAAACGGCATCGTGACCGTGCATCTGATTGAGGGGATGTAATAAACCTCCCCCGGCTTTGCCGGGGGAGGTTTATTCTGTCAGCCGCGCCAGTGCTTCAGCTTCGGAAGCTGCTCCCGGAAATAGGCGCGCGCCTGCTCCGGGGGCCATTTTTCGTTTGACATGCTGCCCGCGAGAAAGTCCGTGAGCTGCTCAAGGCTTTCATAGACAAATTTCCCGTCCGTGTAGCACCACTTGCAGTAGTCCTCGTTAAACGCGCCGTCCGGCTCGCGGCTTATTGTCGAGTCGTCCAGCGGCATGCCGCAGCACTGGCAGATAAGCTGGCGCGGGCAGCCCAAAAGGGTGTTGATTGAAACGTCGAACAGGCCCGACAGCAGCTTGAGCGTCTCCGTATTCGGCACGGTCTCCCCGGTCTCCCAGCGGGAGACAGCCTGGCGCGTGACGTATACCTTCTCCGCCAGCTCCTCCTGGGACAGGCCCTTTTGCGTTCGCAGGTTGAAAATGACTTCCTTTGTATCCATGTGCCTCGCCTCCTGAGGACATTGTAGCACAGCCGCGCCAAAAGGTCGAGCAACGCGCGGTTGCTTTTTCTTATGCGTGGTAGCAGCCGCCGCCGATGAACTCTCTGACCAGCGACGTTTTCGGCACGTCGTCCGAGGGGATGGGAAGGAAATAGTTGAGGAATTTCAACAGGCGCTTGGCCTCGTGATACTCGGGGCAGTCGCGGGGGATGCCGAAGAGCAGCGGCTGGACGTAAGGCTTGAGCAGCGAGGTCTCGTACACAAGCGCGGAGTTGAACACCACGTCGGCGCTGTCCTGGTAGGGGAAGATGTTCCGCTCCTCGCCCCGGCGGACAGAGGGCCACATCTTTATCGTCGACTGAGCGCCGTAGCCGCGGGTACGCGCGTCGCGCTGTATGCGCCGCAGAAGGCGCGCGTCAGTGGTCGGCACGCGGTTGTGCGCGTCTATGTTCAGCGTGGTCAGGCAGCTTATGTACACCTTGTACTTGCTCTCGCGCGGAAGGGCGCGGGAAAACTCGTCGTTGAGGCAGTGTATGCCCTCGATGACCAGCACGTCGTCAGGGCCGAGCTTCAGGAAATTGCCGTTATACTCGCGCATCCCCTTCTTGAAATTGTACTGCGGCAGCTCCACCGTCTCGCCCTTGAGCAGGCGGCTCATGTCGCGGTTGAAGCCCTCCACGTCCATGGCGCCCAGGCACTCGAAGTCGTACTCGCCATTTTCGTCGCGCGGGGTGTTGTCCCGGTTCACGAAATAGTTGTCCGTAGCTATGGCATGCGGGCGCAGGCCGCAGGCGATCAGCTGGGTGGACAGGCGGTGAGAGAAGGTGGTCTTGCCCGAGGAGGAGGGGCCGGCTATCATCACAAAGCGCACGCCCCGGCGCAGCGCTATCTCCTCGGCGATGTCGCCGATCTTCTTCTCCATCATGGCCTCGTGCGCCAGAATTATCTGCCCCGCCCTGCCATGGGACACAGCGTCGTTCAGCCCCGCCACGCTCGACACGCCCAGCGCCTCGCACCGCTGGGAGGACTCGGACAGCTCGCGGAAAACCTTATACGACGGCTGGAAGGGTCCGACGGCGTCCGGGTCCTCCTGGGACGGGAGGCGGAGGATAAAGCCGTTTTCAAAGCTCTCCAGCGCGAAGGCCTTCACATAGCCCGTGTTCGGCACCATGTAGCCGTAGAAGTAGTTGGCAAAGCCGTCGAGGGTGTAGATGTTTACGTGGGAGTTTATGCGAAAGCCCAGAAGCCGGGACTTGTCGCGCAGGCCCTCGCGCTCAAACAGCTCAATGGCGTCGTCGGTACTGATGGTTTCCTTCTCAATCGGCAGGGCCGCGGCGGAAATTTCGCGCATGCGCCCCTCGACCCTTTCCAGCAGCTCGCGGTCGAGGGTGAAATTGCCCTCGGCGCGGACGAAAAGCGCATTGCTGACGGAGTACTCCACCGAAAGGCGCTCCACATTCTCCCGGCCCGCGACATCGTAAAAGGCCTTGAGCATCATAAATTCCGCGCTGCGCTCGTAGGTCTGCTTGCCCGGCTTATCCGCTGCCGTGAGGAATTTCAGCGTGCAGTCGCGGTCGAGCTTTTTGTGCAGCTCGCTGAGCTTGTTGTCCCGGTCAACGAGCAGGATGTCGTATTTAAAGCCGGGCTGAAAATCCGCGGCTATCTCCATGTACGTCGTGCCCTCGGCGTAAGAGTATTCCCTGCCGTCGACGGTGACCTTCAGCATTTTCGTTTTCTCCATATATACGGCCTCCTTTTTTAATGGCTTGTTTGTCGATATTTGCCTGTTTCTCTGTGCTATTATACAAAATTTTCGTCGAAATTGCAACAGCAAATAAACAAACGTGTCAAAAAAGCCTCGCAGAGTTCGCGGCGCGCACGCCGCGAAAAAAATCAAATCATTTTTCCGGCGGCGTGTACGTCGGAAAAATACTTCTCGCGGAGCGAGCGTCGAATTGTCCGCCACAGGCGGACAACCGAGGCGCAGAGCGAAGCGAAGCCTTCTCGAAAAAGTGGATTTGCCACTTTTTCGACATGCTCAGTTTTCCTGCTCCTGTGCGGCCTTTTCGTCCGCGGCGCGGGCCTGCTCCTGCGCAGCCTTTTCCGCGGCGCGTCGCGCTCTTTTCGGCAGCGGCTTTTCCTCGCCGCGCAGGGCGAGCGAGACGCACAGCAGCCCCGCCATAATGCACAGCACCGAGCCCTCCTGGAGCCAGAGCGCGGCTGTCATTATCTCGCGGTTTATTATCATATCCTCTACAAAGATGTGAAACAGCAGCGGCAGGCCAAACAGCGGGATGAGCAGCTTCTTTACCGGCGAGAGTGAAAACACCGCCGCGCCGTACAGCGCCGCGACCAGCAGGTACAGCAGCGTGCACAAAAGCCGATGCCACCACACAAAGGACGCGGCCTTGAGAATGAAAAAAGCCACGCCGACAGCCGCGGGGAAAAAGCTCAGCCACAGCGCCCGCTTCCCGCACAGCAGCAGGCACACGATGAACAGCGCGCAGGCGCACAGCGGCAAAACCGCGTGGACGGCCATTCCCGCCTCCGCCGCCTGCCCCGGCCACAGCAGGCACCAGACCGCCCGCAGCGCCATCGACAGCGCCATGAAGCACACCGCCGCGCGCGTCATAATGCCGTCCGGCTCAATGTGATAGCGGATTTTCTTTTTCATCTCCATCACTCCCTCTCAGACATCAATCCCGCACTCGCGCACAGTCTCCGCGCTCAGCTCGGGGAATGGAACCACCTTCGGTGCGGCATCCGGACGGGGGCTGAGCTGTTTTGTCATCCAAATCATGTCGTACCACCTGCCGAACTTATAGCCGCACCCGCGGAAGCGCCCTGTCAGCTCAAATCCCACGTGCGCATGGAAATTGGCGCTGTTGGGGCCGAGGTACCCGTCATCCTCCGCGCGCCAGCCTATGCAGGCGTTGAGGCTGTAGATGTTCTGCGCCAGCGACACCTTTGCCAGGGCTTCATAAAGCTCGCGTCCGCAGCCAATTCTCTGCGCGGTGCGCTCCAGATATATCGTCGTCTCCGCATCCCAGCTGTATGCCGCGCGGCCCACGAAGGGACCCGTATACGCGTAGCCGGCTATTCTCCCGTCCAGCTCAGCAACGAGGTAGGGGTATTTCTTCAGCGTCTTTATGAGCCTCCCACGAAACTCCTCCACAGAGGGCGTCTCGTATTCAAAGCTGATGGCCGTATCCGTGACGTAGGGGGTGTAAATTTCCAGCAGAGCGGCGGCATCGTCCGCCTTCGCGGTGCGTATATGTAACCGGCTCATTTCTCCGTTTACGGCCCCGTCTGCTTTTTCCGCTCGTCGCGGCGGCGCGGGCCGTCCTTTCTACGGAAATGATAGCCGAGACACAGCGGAAAGTCAATATGTTTTGCCCCCGCGCACCGTGTTTTTGATGCAATTTTGATACGTATTTGACTTTACATAACATGTGTATTATAATATGATATTAAATCAGCGGCAAGGCGCCGCTGGGAAGTGAAGCTTTTCGCCGCGCAAGCCCTTGAACCGCGGCGCTTTCTCTCCGGAGGTTTTAATATGAAAAATAAAAAAATGATGTACATTATCGGCGGCGCCGGAGCCGCGGTCATCGTGCTGGCTATCGTTCTGTGCCTTGCCCTCGGCTCCTGCGGGGACAGCAAGTACGACAGGTACTACAGCCAGGCCCAGACCGCCTTCCTTGAGCGCGACTACGACAGCGCGCTGCAAAACCTTGAAAAGGCCATCGCCGCCGAGCCCACCGCCGAGGCCTACCTGCTCATGGGCGAGGTCTACCGCCAGCAGGGCAGCGTCGACATGGCGATCCAGGTGCTCTACCTCGGCTACTCAAAGACCGGGGACGAGCTCATCTCCCGCCGGCTTGAGGAGCTCAAGTCCGAGAAAAACGCCGCCGCGGCCGAGGCCGGCCCGGACGAGGAATTCAAAATCGCCGGCAGCGCCGTGCCGCTGGACTCGACCTCGCTGCTGCTCGTTGATATGGGCCTGACCGACAGCGACATAAGCAGCATTGGCCGGCTCTCCTCGCTCGAGAGCCTGAGCCTTTCGGGCAACAAGCTCAGCAGCCTGGCCCCGCTGTCGGCGCTGTCGAACCTTACCTTCCTTGAGGTGTCCGGCAACAGCATAGACGATCTGAGCCCGCTGAAGAATCTGACGAAGCTGAAAAACCTCTACATCGACGGCAACCCCATAACGGATTTCTCCCCGCTGCACTCCCTGACCTCGCTGAGGACGCTGAGCATGAAGAACATCGACGTGACCGACGAGCAGCTCAACGCGCTTCATGAGGCGCTGCCGAATTGCAGCATCTACGCCGACAAGGACATCGAGGCGGTCAGCGAAATAAGTCTCGGCAACCGCACCTTCATGTCCGACGTGAAGGAGCTGGACCTTAGCGGCGACACGATAACGGACCTGTCCCCGCTGGCGAAGTGCACCGCGCTTGAGCGTCTGGAAGCGCGCAACTGCGGCATCACGGATATTTCCAGTCTGGTGGATTTGCAGTCCCTGACCTGGCTGGACATCTCGGAAAACGAGATCGAGGACCTGCGCCCGCTAATGTCGCTGAGCGGCCTGACTCACCTCGACGCGCATGAGAACAAGGTCAAGGACGTGACGGTGCTTCTCTACCTCACGGAGCTGGCCGAGCTGGATCTGAGCGGCAACCCGCTGTCCGGCTTTACCTCCATAGGCCGGCTGGAAAAGCTCACGGAGCTGAGCCTGCGCGACACCGGGGTGATAGACCTCGCGCTTGAGTCGCTTGAGGGATTGACGAACCTCCGGAAGCTGGACCTGGAGCAGAATAAGGAGCTGAGCGCCAACAAGGTCGACGAGCTGGGCGAAAAGCTCCCCAACTGCACCATACTCGCCGACGACCTGCTCTACACAGTGAGCTTCGGGAGCCTCACCTTCAAGTCCGACGCGCTGAACATCAGCGCCATCTCCAGCGGCGCTGATTCGCTCGACGGGCTGGAGGAATTCAAGAATCTGACCTCCCTCGTGCTCACGGACAACTCCATAAGCGACCTCGATCCGTTAAAGGAGCTCACCAAGCTCCAGACTCTCGGCCTGCGCGGCAACAGCGTCAGCGACCTGACGCCGCTGTCACGCCTGACGGCGCTGCGCTCGCTCGACCTGACGGACAACAGCATAAGCGACATAAGCGCGCTGTCCGGCTGCACCGCTCTTGAGGAGCTGCATCTGGGCTCGAACAGCGTGCGCGACCTCTCCGCGCTGGCCTACTGCCGCTCGCTGGTCTCGCTTGAGCTGGACGGCAACGAGATAACCGACATCTCCGCCCTGGGCTATCTGACGAACCTGACCATGCTCAACCTGGACAACAACAGCATAAGCGACCTCACTCCGCTGTACACGCTGAAAAACCTCCAGGTACTTTACATCCACGGCAATAACGTCAAGCTTGTTGAAATTGAGAACATCCGCGCCGCCCTGCCCAACTGCACCGTGGCCTGTGACAGCTTCGGGCCAGGCCTCAGCGACGAGCCCGAAGCCGTGCCGGTGAGCGGCGGGGAGACAGAATAATACTAATTTCAAATTAAATTCTTTAATTTGAAATTCCGCGTGCTGCGCACGCTCACGCCGCGCCGTCTGCTGTGCATGGATATCCGTAAGGCGGCGAAGCCGCCAACGGCTATCTCATCATTAAACCCCTGATAAAAAGCTCCTGGAGCTTTTTATCAGGGGTTAGTATCAGCAGCTTCCCTTTTTTCATAATACGTCCCCTCTGAGAACCCATATTCATAAGCGCTTTATGCAGGGTACTATAAATAAGCGAATGTATCAAGGAGGCAGGGACGCTGACGCATAAGCAGTACAACTGGTCAAAATATTCTTTTATATTTTTGTATATTTTTTCGCGCGATTTTGCTTTATTATTTGGTAAAGATGATGTATAATATATCCAGAGATACCCAAAACAGCCGAAAAGGAGTGAAACAGCATGAAATTCAACTTTATAGAAAAGAAGCTGCAGCTCGACCCCGAGGTCAGGATCTACGCCGAGAAGAAGGTCGGCAAGCTGGATAAGTTCTTCCGCAGCGAGAGCGAGGCCAACGTCGCCTTCAGCATCGAGCGGGGCCGCTGCAAGGTTGAAGTCACGCTCAACAATAACGGTATGTACTACCGTGCCAGCGAGCTCACAAACGATATGCACGCCTCAATTGATTCCGCCTGCGCGGCCATCGAGCGCCAGATACGCAAGAACAAGACCCGTCTGGAAAAGCGCCTGCGTGAGGGCGCGCTCATGGATTCGCAGCAGGCCTACACCCTTGCCGAGCAAAATGACGAGCCTGAGCAGGAGGAGTTTAAAATTGTGCGCACCAAGCGCTTCTCCCTCAAGCCCATGACGCCGGAGGAGGCGATTTTGCAGATGAATCTGCTCGAGCACGAGTTCTTCGCCTTCCTCAACCAGGACGACGATGACAGCTTCTCCGTCGTCTACCGCCGCAAAAGCGGAGGCTACGGACTTATCTGCGCGGACGACGTGCAGTAAATCAAATGAGAGAAACGGCCCCAAATGGGCCGTTTCTCTCATTTGAGGGGATTCGCTCCTCGCGGCATGCGCGCCGCGAACTCTGCGAGGTTTTTGTTTGGGGCGCGCTTTGTCAAAAGCGCACACGGCCCGCGCGGGGGCGGGTAATTATTTGGCTGAACTGCTAATTGACGCGGCGCGGCGGGGAATAGTACAATTATTGAAAATCAATACTGTAATTAAGATAGAGGCGCAGTTGTCATCAGTAGCTGTGGGTGTAAGGCCTTCGCAGGGCCGTTGCCGCGGTGAAAGGGGCCGCTGCCGAAGGGGAGCGGGCGAGGCTTCCCTGGGCAAACGGACAACATCCGTTTGACTGTCGCTGACGCGGAGAGCTATCGAGATCGTTTAATACCAGGCGTGGAGCCTTTCCGCGCATGGCAGGGACAATTCCGGTAGTCAATGCGCATCGCATTGGCTGCTTTTTTACAGCACCATCAGCAGCGTGCCCCCGGCAAGCAGCAGGCAGCCGAGCAGGGATTTGACCGTGAATTTCTCGTGCAGGAACACGAAGGCCAGAATGAGCGTCAGCACAGTGCTGAGTTTGTCCACCGGAACCACCTTCGACGCGTCGCCGAGCTGTAGGGCGCGGTAGCAGCACAGCCAGCTCGCACCCGTGGCAAGGCCGGAGAGGATGAGGAAAAGCCAGCTCTTCCTGCCGATGCCGCCCAGGCCGCTTTGCGCCCCGGTCAGAAACACCATGCCCCAGGCCATGAGCAGCACGACCGCCGTCCTGACTGCCGTGGCGAGGTTGGAGTTGACCCCCTCAATGCCCGCCTTCGCCAGTATCGAGGTAAGCGCCGCGAAAACCGCGGACAAAAGCGCAAACACAAACCACATAGCTGCACCCCCACATTTTCTCAGGTATATTTTATTATGCCTTCCCGCCTGGGTCAAGGCGTATTCCGGCAATCAGCTACCGACTTTGCAAAGGAGAATGAATTATGAGCAAGAATCCCGTTTTCCGCGGCGCGGCCACCGCGCTGGTTACCCCGCTCAATGACAGCGGAGTGGATTATGAGACCTTCGGAAGGCTTATCGACTGGCAGATCGACGCGGGTATAAGCGCGCTGGTTATCGCCGGGACCACCGGCGAGGGCTCGACCCTCTCCGACGCCGAGCACCGCGAGGTGCTGCGCTATGCCGTCGGGCGCGTCAATCACCGCGTGCCCGTGATCGCCGGCACCGGCTCGAACGACACCGCCTATGCCGTCGACCTGACCCGCTTTTCCTGCGAGATCGGCGCCGATGCCATGCTGGTGGTCACGCCCTACTACAACAAGGCCACACAGAACGGCCTTATCAAAATGTTCACCGCCATCGCCGACGCGTCGACAAAGCCCATCATCCTATACAACGTGCCCTCGCGCACGGGCGTGAACATCGAGCCGTCCACCTACGCGGCGCTGGCCGACCACCCGATGATCACCGGAATCAAAGAGGCCAACGGTAACATCTCCAAGATCGTGGAGACCGCCGAGCTCGTCGGTGACCGGCTGGCTATTTACTCGGGCAATGACGACCAGATAGTGCCCATCCTCTCCATGGGCGGCGACGGGGTCATCTCTGTGCTGTCGAACCTGCTCCCGGCGGAGACCGTGGAGATCTGCACCCGTTTCTGGAGCGGCGACATCTCCGGAAGCGCGGCGATGCAATGCAGGTACATGCCGCTTATCCGCGCGCTGTTCTGCGAGGTCAATCCCATCCCCGTCAAGGCCGCGATGGCCGCAATGGGCTTCGGCGAAAACTATCTGCGCCTGCCGCTGACGTGCATGGAGCCGGAGCATGAGAAGGTTCTGCTTGAGCTGATGCGCGGTCATGGGCTTATAGGGTGAGCGGCATGAATATAATCGTACACGGCTGCACGGGCCGTATGGGATCAATAGTCACCGATATGCTGGAGAGCGGCTATCGCGGCCACGGCCTCGCCGCCGGAGTGAGCCCGGAGTGCCCCTCGGGGCTCGTGCCGCGCCGCTGCGTTTACCTTGACGAATTTGACGGCAGCGCAGACTGCGTTGTCGACTTCTCCCACCACAGCGCCACGGCGGAGCTGACGGGCTACTGCGTGCGGCGTAAGCTGCCGCTGGTCGTCGCCACCACGGGACAGACCGAGGGCGAGCTGGGGCTGATACGCGCCGCGGCGGAGAAGATCCCGCTGTTCCACTCGGCGAACATGTCCGTGGGGGTTGCCCTGCTGGCCAGGCTGGCGCGGCAGGCCGCGGCAATGTTCCCGGACGCGGACATCGAGATCGTGGAAAAGCACCACAACCAAAAGCTGGACGTGCCCAGCGGCACGGCGCTGCTGCTGGCAAACAGCATACGCCAGATCCGGCCCGAGGCGGAATTTTTGATAGGCAGGCACCAGAACGGACTGCGCACGAAAAACGAGATAGGCATCCACTCCCTGCGCTATGGCGGCGAGGTGGGAACGCATGAAATCATCGTCTCCACCGGGACCCAGACCATAACTCTCAAGCACGAGGCGGAGAGCCGCAGCCTCTTTGCCGAGGGCGCGATTGCCGCGGCGGAGTTCTTGGCCGGAAAAACGGCGGGGTATTACACCATGGCTGAGCTTGTGGGAGAATGATTCTAATTTTCAATTAAATACTTTAATTGAAAATTCCGCGTGCTGCGCACGCTCACGCCGCGCCCAGCGCGGCGTGCCGTCTCATAAAAATTCAACGCGCCTGCGGCGCTATAAAAAGCTTTTCAAGCTTTTTAATGAATTTTAATATAAGGAGAATCACATGAACGCACAGGAAATTATCGAATATATAGGCAGCGCGGAGAAGAAAACCCCCGTCAAGCTCTATGTCAAGGAGCGCGGGAACGTGGACTACGGCGCGGCGAAGGTGTTCGGCGCGGGTGACAAAATTGTCTTTGGCGACTGGCGCGAGCTGGGGCCGATAATTGAGGCAAACAGCGACAAAATTGAGGACCTCGTAATCGAAAACGACTGCCGCAACAGCGCCATCCCGCTGCTGGATATGAAGGACGTGCCCGCGCGCATTGAGCCGGGCGCGGTTATCCGCGAGCAGGCGGAGATCGGCAAAAACGCCGTTATCATGATGGGCGCGGTCATCAACATCGGCGCGGTCATCGGCGAGGGCACCATGATCGACATGGGCGCTATCCTCGGCGGCCGGGCCACCGTGGGCAAAAACTGCCACGTCGGCGCTGGCGCGGTGCTGGCGGGTGTCATTGAGCCGGCCTCCGCGACGCCCGTCATTATCGAGGACGGCGTGCTCATTGGGGCAAACGCCGTGGTTATCGAGGGCGTGCACGTCGGCAAAAACGCCGTCGTCGCCGCCGGGGCCGTGGTTATCGAGGACGTGCCCGACGGCATGGTCGTGGCCGGATGCCCCGCGCGGGTGATAAAGGCCAAGGACGAGGGCACAACGCAAAAAACCGCCCTTGAGGCGGCTTTGAGAAAGCTCTGATATGATAAGCGAAAAGCTCAACGCCGCCGTCTACGGGGCAAAGCGCAGCGCGATACGGGAGTTTTCCCGGCTTGCAGGGGAGACGCCCGGCTGTCTTGCCCTGACGCTTGGCGAGCCGGACT
>JAMPGF010000025.1 GCA_023664105.1 Butyricicoccus sp.
GGCCTCAGGGGCGCCGCCAGCGCCGCTGCAGGAGCTGGTGTTGCCGGCCGCGCCTTCGAAGTCGCTGTCGGCGGCGGGCATGCTCTGATCTTCCCCAGCGCTGTCGGCGGGAACATCGGCGGCCGCGGTGTCCGTGCCGGCGTTATCATGGGAGGCGGGTGCGGCACCGCTGTTTGCCGAGACGCTGGTGTTGAACGCACCGGCCCCGGAATCTCCGCTGCTGCCCATGCGGAACACGCGCGGCACGCCGAAAACCACCCCGACGATCACCGCCAGACATGCCGCCGCCACGGCAAGGGGACGCAGGCGCATGACGCGCGCGCTCTTTTTCTTCTCCGCGGCCGCGGCCCTCACGCCGGACATGATGTGCCCGTGCAGCCCCTCGGGAACCTCCGGCAGCTGCCAGACCTCAGACCCGGTCACGGACGAGAGCAGCTCGTACAGCTCCCGGCACTCGGCGCAGGAGGACAAATGCGCGATAAGCCGCTCGCCCTCGCCGGCATCCAGCTCGCCGTCAAGCATCGCGCTTATCATTTCCCGGTATTTTTCACATTCTTTCATGCCTTTGCGCCTCCCTTCGGTTTATTAGACGGCCCGTCGCCGAAAAAGTTCCCGTCCTCGCTCAAAATTGCGCAAAGCCTTCGCCGCGCGCGGAAAATGCGCGACTTGACAGTGCCGATATCAATGACCAGCGACTGCGCGATCTCCTCATAGCTCTGCCCGGCGACCTCGCGCAGAACGATAGCCTGGCGGTAAGGCTCCGGCAGCGAGTCCAGCGCGCGCTCCACGGCCTGGCGCAGCTGCTTTTTCTCCAGCTCATTCTCCGGCGAGAAGCGCCCGTCGGGAATTTCCGGCACGCCGGACTCGTCCTCGTGCGCGCTCAGGCTCACCGTGGGCAGGCTCTTTTTCCGGAGCATATCGATGCACGCGTTGTTTGCCAGGCGGTAGAGCCATACGGAAAACTTGCTCTCCCCCCGGAAGGAGGGGAGATAGCGGTAGAGCTTAATAAAAGTCTCCTGCGCCGCGTCCTGCGCGTCGGGCTCATTGCCCAGCAGCTTCAGGCACACGGCGTAGACCAGCCGTTCATACCGCGTCACGAGCTCCTCAAAGGCGCGCTCATCGCCGCCCCTTGCCCTGGCGATAATCGCCTTTTCATCTTCAGTCTTCAAAGCCTCACCTCAAATCTCTCTTAATGCCCGCGGCGGTTTTCCGCAGGCCGTCGAGCGTCTCGATTTGTACAATTTCCCGCTTATAGTAAGCCGAGTGCGGCACGCCGCGCAGGTACCATGCCAGGTGCCGCCGCGCCTCGAGACAGGCCGCGCGCTCGCCCCGGAGGGAGGCGGAGAGCTCGATCTGCTCCACGGCCTCGTCTATCCTCCGCGCCAGCGGCGGCAGCTCCGGAGCCTCCTGGCCGTCCAGCGCGGCGCTGCCCTGCTCAAAGATCCAGGGATTCCCGAAGCTCCCGCGCCCGATCATCGCCATGTCGCAGCCGGTGTAGCGCAGTATCCGCGCGCAGTCGCGCCCGTCCCAGACGTCGCCGTTGGCGATAACGGGAATATCCACGGCGCGCCTGACATCCCGGATAATATCCCGATCCGCCGCGCCCTCATACATCTGCGCGCGCGTGCGCCCGTGGACCGTAATCGCGGCGGCCCCGGCGCTCTGGCACATTTTCGCGAATTCCACCGCGTTGACGTTTCCCTTGTCCCAGCCCTTGCGAAACTTCACCGTCACGGGGCAGCCGGCGGTTTTCACCGCGGCGGAGATGATCTCCGCGGCCAGCTCCGGGTTTTTCATCAGCGCGCAGCCGTCGCCGTTTCCGACGATCTTGCCCACGGGGCAGCCCATGTTTATGTCTATTATATCCGCTCCGGCGATCTCCCGCGCCATAGGCGCCGCCTCGGCCATGACTGCCGGCTTATGCCCGAAAATCTGCGCGGCGACGGGTCCGTCCCCCTCTATTGTCTGCAAAAGCGCCTTAGTCTTTTTATCGCCGCAGGTCAGCGCCCGCGCGCTGACCATCTCGGTACAGGTCAGCGCCGCGCCGTGCCTCCGGCAGATATGCCGGAAGGCTGCGTCCGTCACGCCTGCCATAGGCGCGAGGATAAGCCGCCCGTCTATCTCAACGTCCCCGATTTTCATAGCATCACGTCGATCCCCACGGGACAGTGGTCGCTGCCCATGATCTCGGGGCAGATGTACGCCCGGCTGACCTTCTCATAAAAGCGGTCGGACACCAGAAAATAGTCAATGCGCCAGCCCACATTCCGCTCCCTCGCCGCGGCGCGGTAGCTCCACCAGCTGTACGCGTCCCGCGCGTCCGGGTACATGCGCCGGAAGGTGTCGGAAAAGCCGGAGTCCAGCAGCTCGGAAAACTTCCCGCGTTCCTGGTCCGAAAACCCCGGATTAAAGTGGTTCGTCGCGGGGTTTTTCAAATCGATCTCATTGTGCGCCACGTTCATGTCCCCGCAGACGATAACCGGCTTCACAGCGTCCAGCCCGAGCAGGTATCCCCGGAAAGCGTCCTCCCAATCCATGCGGTAGCCGATACGCCTGAGCCCGTCCTGCGAGTTCGGCGTGTACACGCACACGAGGAAAAAGTCCTCATATTCCAGCGTTACGGCCCGCCCCTCCGTGTCGTGCTCAGCGATACCGAGACCATGGGACACGGACAGGGGAGCGTGCCGCGTAAAAATCGCGGTGCCGGAGTAGCCCTTTTTCTCGGCGTAGCTCCAGTACTTCTCATATCCGGGCAGCTCCAGCTCCACCTGCCCGGCCTGAACCTTTGTCTCCTGGAGGCAGAAGAAGTCCGCGTCCAGATTATTGAAAATCTCCACAAAGCCTTTTTTCAAAACGGCGCGCAGGCCGTTCACGTTCCAGGAAATAAATCTCATACCTGCTCCTCCTTAGCCCGATGCGCCGCCAGGGAATCAGCCCTGCCCTTCGCGTCGGCCAGGCTGGCGTTGCGAAGCCGCGGCGCGCTTCCCGCCTCTGTCGTCCTGGTCTCCGCGCCCTTCACGGCCACGAGCCGGTTTATCTTCACGCCCTGCGCGTGAAATTTCGCCTCATAGTCTGTCATCACGCCGCAAATCCCATTTGCGTGCAGGTCGTTCGTGACATCCCGCAGCTCCCAGAGCTCGCTCTCAAGCTGCTCCGCCGACCAGTCGAAAAGCGGCTTGTTGTCGGTCTTAAACCTCAGCTCGCCGCCGTCCGGCAGCAGGGAGGCGTAAAGCCGCAGAAAGTCCGGCGCGGTCAGCCGGTGCTTAGCGTCCCGGCTCTTAGGCCACGGGTCGCAGAAATTGAGGTATATCCGCTCGATCTCCCCCGGCGCGAAAATCTCCCCCAGCCCGGAGACGTCCCGGTCCAGAAAGCGCACATTTTCAATCCCGCGGTTCAAAACCCGCTCCATGCCCACGACCATAGCGTCCGGCACCCGCTCCACAGCCAGAAGCATAATCTCCGGCTCGGCCCCGGCGGTATCTGCGGTAAACCGCCCCTTGCCGCAGCCGAGCTCAAGGTGGATTTGCTCATATCCGGGAAAAGCTTCCCGCCAGCGCCCGCGAAGCTCCTCGGGCTGCCGTATCATAACCGCCCCGGCGCGCTCGAGGCGCGCTACGAGGTTAGGTTTCTTGCGCATTCTCATATGAAAGCCGCTCCTGTAAGTAAATTCCCTGACAGCATACCACAAAAAAACAAAAACATCAATCACAAGTGTTGAGAAACGCGCCCGCGCGGTATATAATATCTAAAAAAAGAGAAAGCGGAGGACAAAACCATGCCGAGCAACTGGAAGCGCACGCCGGAGCAGCTGCACAAGACCTACATCGCCAATACCGAGGCCTTCTACAAAATCGCCGGACGCGGCACGTCGGGGGAACTGGACGCCTTCATGGCCCAGTGCGCCTGCCAGCTGTGGAAAAATTCCGGCGCGGTGACCCAGGGCCACGCCGACGCGGCCAACCAGCTCTTTTCAAAGGGCGCGGTGATGCCCCGCCGGCTTTTATGGGAGCTGACGGAGCAGGTGTGCAATTCCGGGGACTTCATGCCGCCGCTCTTCTTCTGGTCGCTGGCGGAAAACGACGTACGCCGCGGCACGGATTACTCGCGCGTGTTCATCCGCATGCTGACGAACATACTCCTCTGCCTCGCCGCCGTGGACGACGAGGTGAGCTTTGCCGAAGCGGCGTACATTACCGACTGCTGTGACAAGCTCTCCGCCATCTGTGACGGCAGCGGCGTGAAAAAATCCAAGGCCGCGCTCAACGCCGCCGACTACGTCACCAGCGGCGAGCCGGGCTTTCAGGATAAAAACCCGCCCGCCTCCTCCAGCGGAAAGCTCGGCGCGAAAACCCCGGACAAATCCGCCGCGCCCCAGGCGGAAAAGCCGGATTTCGACGCGCTCATGGCCCAGCTTGAGTCCCTCGTGGGCCTCGACGACATAAAAAAGGATGTCAAGAGCCTGATAAATCTCATAAAGGTCCGCCGCCTCCGCGAGGAAGCAGGCCTTCCCGTGCCGCCCATGTCCCTGCATCTTGTGTTCATGGGCAACCCCGGTACCGGTAAAACCACGGTTGCGCGCATCCTCGCCGGGCTCTACGCCGCCATCGGCGTATTGAGCAAGGGCCAGCTCGTCGAGGTCGACCGCTCCGGCCTTGTGGCCGGCTTCGTAGGCCAGACCGCGCTGAAAACCCAGGAGGTCATAACCGGTGCCCTCGGCGGCGTGCTCTTCATCGACGAGGCCTATTCCCTCGCCAACGGCATGGAGGGCGACTTCGGCCGCGAGGCCATCGACACCATCCTCAAGGCCATGGAGGACAAGCGCGACGATCTCGTGGTCATCGTCGCCGGCTACACCGGCCCGATGGATGCCTTTTTGAGCTCCAACCCCGGCCTCCAGTCCCGCTTTAACAAGTATTTTTATTTTGAGGACTACAACGGCGGCCAGCTCATGAGCATTTTCACCGGCCTGTGCGGGAAAAACGGCTACGTCCTCACCGACGACGCCCGCGAATACGCCGGGAAGTTTTTCGGCCAGCTCTATGAAAACCGCGACGGCAACTTCGGCAACGGCCGCGACGTGCGAAACGTGTTTGAAAACATGGTCTCCCGCCAGGCCGACCGCGTCTCCTCCATGGACTCGCCCGACCGTCAGGCGCTCATGGAGGTGCTTGTCGAGGATCTGGAAGAGACTGAAGAAGCAGAAGAAGCAGAAGAAACAGATAGCGAATGACCCCCTTTCACCCATACAGCCCCTATGCCCGAAAATTGCAGCAACATATGCAACAAAAATAAAATTTTTCAAAAAGATTCCGCCCGGCGCGTTTTGCGCCGGGCGGTTCAAATTGCCGAAAAAAGCGGCCCCGCTTTGGCGGGACCGATGGGGAGCCCCAGGGCCTTCGGCCCATAAAGAATCCGACGCACCTTCGGCGCTAAAAAAATTGAAATGAATTTCAATTTTTTACGGATTCTAATATTGATAAGGCTCCCCGAACCCTTCCCGATCCTTTTTGGCGATAGGGGAGTTTCGCGCTTTGCGCGGCGCGACCAGGGGCTCTGCCCCTGGACCCCGCGGTCTTTGAAAAGGCCGGCGAAACTTTTATACTAAACCCTGATAAAAAGCTCCAAGAGCTTTTTATCAGAAAATCAAAGATATTCCCGTATCCTCTCGCCCATCTCACGTGTGCCGATGACCGCCTCGCCCGCGGCGGCGATATCCCCGGTGCGACACCCGGCGTCCAGAGCCTTTTCCACCGCCGACTCAATGGCGTCGGCCTCATCCTTGAGCCCGAAGGTGTAGCGCAGCATCATCGCGCAGGAGAGAATCGTCGCGATCGGATTAGCGATCCCGCGCCCCGCGATATCCGGCGCGGAGCCGTGAATCGGCTCGTACATGCCCTTCCCGCTCTCGCTCAGCGAAGCGGACGGCAGCATCCCGATCGACCCCGTGATCATCGACGCCTCATCCGAGAGAATGTCCCCGAACAGGTTGCCCGTCACAATAACGTCGAACTGCCCCGGATTTCTCACCAGCTGCATCGCCGCGTTGTCCACGTACATGTGCTCCAGCGCCACATCCGGGTATTCCTTCCCCACGCGCGTGACCGCCTCGCGCCAGAGCCGTGAGGTCTCCAGCACATTGGCCTTGTCCACGCTCGTGACCTTCCCCGAGCGCAGCCGCGCCAGCTCGAAGGCGCGCCGCGCGATACGCTCGACCTCGTAAACGGAGTAGTTCATGTCGTCGCAGCCCATCTCGCCCCAGCCGCGCCCGCTCTCTGTGCGGTAGTGCCGCCCGAAATACACGTCCCCGGTCAGCTCCCGGCAAATGACGATGTCGAAGCCGTCGCCGATAATCTCCTTCTTGATCGGGCAGGCGTCCGCCAGCGCCCTGTACATCATAGCGGGCCGGATATTGGCAAACAGCCCCAGCTCCGAGCGCAGTCCCAGCAGCGCCTTTTCCGGCCGCTTGTCCGATGGCACGTCGTCCCACTTCGGGCCGCCCACCGCGCCCAGCAGCACAGAGTCCGCGGCCTTGCAGACGTCGATAGCTTCCTGCGTCAGCGGCACGCCGTTCGCGTCAATGGAGCATCCGCCCGCCAGCACCCCGGCGTATTTAAAACTGTGCCCGAACTTCCCGCCCACGCGGTCGAGGACCAGCAGCGCCTCGTCAACTATTTCCGGCCCGATGCCGTCGCCCTTCACAACAGCGATATTGTACTGCATAAGCTCAAACCCCTCTTTCCTTCAGCGACTTGAGCAGCCCGCCGCTGGCGATAATATCCTGAATGAACGGCGGAAACGCCGCGGCCTGGTAGCTCTCGCCCTTTGTCTCGTTTGTAATAACGCCGGTGTCAAAATCCACGGACACGATGTCCCCGGCTCCAATAGCCTCCGCAGCCTCGGCACACTCGAGAATGGGCAGCCCGATGTTGATCGCGTTGCGGTAGAAGATCCGCGCGAACGACGCCGCGATAACGCAGGAGACCTTGTTCTCCCGCAGCACCAGCGGCGCATGCTCGCGTGACGAGCCGCAGCCGAAGTTGCTCCCGGCCACCATGATGTCGCCTGGCTGCACATTTTTGACGAACTTGGCGTCAATGTCCTCCATGGCGTGGGTGGACAAAACGGCGGGGTCGGCAATGTTGAGATAACGCGCGGGAATGATAACGTCGGTGTCGACGTTGTCGCCGTATTTGAAAACAGTGCCTTTTGCAAGCATTTTCCAGTTCCTCCCTTATTTCAGAATGTCCTCGGGCGAGCAGATATATCCCGCGACGGCGGACGCCGCGGCGACTGCCGGGTTAGCGAGGTAAATTTCGCTCGTGATGTGCCCCATGCGGCCCACAAAATTGCGGTTTGTGGTAGAAATCGCGCGCTCGCCTTCGGCCAGCACGCCCATGTGCCCGCCCAGGCACGGCCCGCAGGTCGGCGTGGAGACGATCGCCCCCGCCTCAATGAAAATCTTCGCCAGCCCCTCCTCGATGCACTGGAGGTAAACCGCCTGCGTCGCGGGAATGACGATGGCGCGCACGCCCCCGGCGACCTTGCGCCCCTTGAGGATCTGGGCGGCAATGCGCATGTCGTCAATGCGCCCGTTGGTGCACGAGCCTATCACAGCCTGCTGGATCTCGATCCGCCCCAGCTCGGCGATAGTCCTGGTGTTTTCCGGCAGATGCGGGCAGGCCACCGTCGGCCGAAGCCCGGACAGGTCGATCTCATAAACCTCGTCATACTCCGCGTCCGCGTCAGCCTCAAACTCTGTCACGGCCCTCTCCACACGTCCCCTGATGTATTCCCGCGTCTTCTCATCAACCGGGAAAATACCGTTCTTTGCCCCGGCCTCGATAGCCATGTTGCATATGGTGAAACGGTCGTCCATCGTCAGCTCTGCCACGCCCTCGCCGGCGAATTCCATGGACTTGTACAGCGCGCCGTCCACGCCGATCATGCCGATGATGTGCAAAATAACGTCCTTGCCCGAAACCCAGGGAGCCTTCTTCCCCTTGAGCACGAGCTTAATCGCGGACGGCACCTTGAACCATGCCTTGCCCGTCGCCATTCCGGCGGCGAGGTCGGTCGAGCCCACGCCGGTGGAAAACGCGCCCAGCGCGCCGTAGGTGCAGGTGTGCGAGTCCGCGCCGATAATCAGCTCGCCGGGGGCGGTCAGGCCCTTTTCCGGCAGCAGCGCGTGCTCCACGCCCATATTGCCCACGTCATAGAAGTGGACTATCTCGTGCTTTTTCGCGAACTCGCGGCACTCCTTGCTCTGCTGCGCGGACATGATGTCCTTGTTCGGGACAAAGTGGTCCATGACCAGCGCGATCTTCGCGCGGTCAAATACCTTGTCAAAGCCAGCCTTCTCCATCTCGCGGATCGCCACGGGCCCGGTTATGTCGTTGGCCAGCGTCAGATCCACGTCGGCCTCAATGAGCTGCCCCGCGCAAACGCTCTCCAGCCCGGCGTGACTGGCAAGGATCTTCTGCGTCATTGTCATTGCCATGGTTTTTCTCTCCCTCCGTCAGTCGTTGAAATACTTGTTTATACCGTTGATGTAGGCCTTGATCGACGCCTCGATAACGTCCGTGGACACGCCGCGTCCCGTCACCAGCTCGCCGCCGTCGATCTCGATCTTCACGATCGCCTCGGCCTGGGCGTCCTCGCCGTCGGTCATGGCGCGCAGGGAGTAGTCGCGAAGCGTAATCTCCTTGCCGACGATCTTATTGATGGCGCGGTAAGCGGATTCGATGGGGCCGTTGCTGAAGGCCGCGACGCGCTCGTCCGTCTCGCCGTTACCCTTTTTCAGCCGGATAACCGCGGTCGGGGTTATGGTGTTGCCGGAGTTGATTACAAAATTTTCCAGCGAATACTGCTCCTCGCCGGTCACCTGCACTGCACCGATGAGCGATTCCAGGTCGCGGTCCTTGATGACTTTTTTCTTGTCTGCCAGCACCTTGAAGCGCTCGAAGGCGCTGTTGAGAGCTTCGCTGTCGAGCGAGTATCCCAGCTCGCGCAGCCGGTCCTCAAAAGCGTGGCGGCCCGAGTGCTTGCCCAGCACAATGGCGTTTTTCGGGATGCCGACGGACTCCGGCGTCATGATCTCGTATGTCTCCCTGTTGTTGAGCACGCCGTGCTGGTGGATACCGGCCTCGTGAGCGAAAGCGTTCGCGCCCACAATGGGCTTGGTCGGCGCCACGCCCACGCCGGTGATGGTCTGGATAAGGCGGCTGGCGCGGTAAATCTGCTTGGTGTCAATGCCGCACTCGATGCCGAAAATGTCCTTGCGGGTGTTCAGCGCCATGACGCACTCCTCCATGGAGGCGTTGCCGGCGCGCTCGCCGATGCCGTTGATGGTGCACTCGATCTGGTCAATTCCCGCCTCGACACCCGCCAGGGAGTTGGCGACTGCCATGCCCAGGTCGTTGTGCACATGGCAGGAGAGAATGACATCCCCTATCCCCGCCGTGTGCTCGCGCAGATAGCGCACGAGCGCGGCGTACTCCTCGGGGATCATGTAACCCACCGTATCGGGGATGTTCAGCGTCGCTGCCCCGGCCTTTATCGCGGTTTCAAACACCCGGCAGAGGAAGTCCGGGTCGCTGCGGGTGGCGTCCTCGGCGGAAAATTCCACGTCGGAGCAGTATTTTTTGGCATATGCCACATGGTGCGCCACGGACTCGAGAACCTGCCCGGGGGTCATCTTGAGCTTGTACTCCATATGCACGGGCGAGGTCGCGATAAAGGTGTGAATCCTCGTGCTGTTGGCGTTCTTGATCGACTCCCAGGCCGCGTCGATGTCGCGCTCGCTGCAGCGGGCCAGAGAGCATATGGCGGAGTCCTTGACGTTCCTTGCGATGGCGGCGATGGCGGCCGCGTCGCCGGGGGAGGCCACGGCAAAGCCGGCCTCGATGATATCCACACGAAGCGCCTCAAGCTGTTTGGCAACCTCAATTTTCTCGTTGAGGTTCATGCTGCATCCCGGAGACTGCTCGCCGTCGCGCAGGGTGGTGTCAAAAATGCGAATTGTTCTGCCCATTTTTCTTCCTCCGTTTTATGAATTTGTTCGGGACTAAGGAGCTCCGGACAAACAAAAAAGCCCCGTCCCTTTTTAAGAGACGAAGCGTAAAACTCCGCGGTACCACTCTTATTGCCGCGTTTCGCGGCCCCTCAGCGCACATCAGACAATGTGCCTCCCCTGTAACGGAGGGAATCCGTTCACACCTATAAGCCGCGCCGCGGCTTTCAGCGGACTGCTCCCCGGCGAGTTTCACCGCGCTCGGACACCGCCTCGCACCGTCCGGCGGCTCTCTGAGACTTCACACGGCTACTGTTCCGGTTCATCGCATTTAAGATTACTACATAGTTTACGCGAAGACCCGTGTTTTGTCAAGCAATTTTTCTTTTAGCCGATTTTGCCATATAGGCTTTGACATCGCGGGGAAAATGATGTAAAATAACATGTCAAGCCGCGTCGAACATGCGCGGGGAGGGGAGAGCGGAATGGACAAAAAAATCTGCTGCGCCTTCACGGGCCATCGCGAGGGCAAGCTGCCCTGGCGCGGCAACGAACAGGACGGGCGCTGCCTTCGCCTCAAGCAGAGCATGTACGACGCCGCCCAGGCCGTGTATGCCTCGGGAATACGCCATTTTTTTTGCGGCATGGCGACAGGCTGCGACACATATTTCTGCGAGGCGCTGATGCAGCTTCGCGAGCAGTACCCGGACCTGAGCATCGAAGCCGCCATACCCTGGCCCGGCCAGAGCGAGCGCTGGAGCGAGCGCCAGCGCCGGAGGTATGACCGCCTGGTCTCCGAGTGCGACTACCAGACCGTGGTGCAGAACCGGTACTCCGACGACTGTCTGCTCCGCCGCAACCGCTACATGGTGGACAACGCCTCGCTGCTCATCGCCGCCTATGACGGCATGCCCGGCGGCACTCGCAGCACGATACTCTACGCCATGCGCCAGGGCATCGAGGTGATCGAGCTGCCCGTATAAAAAATGTTCTAACCCGGAATCCGCCTTAATATGCTGTCAGGAGGGGACAAGGCCCCACACGTCTGCAAAAAAAATCACCGGAGGATGTAAAAGCATGAAAAGACTTATCTCATTTCTTTTATCGATGGTACTGACCCTGGGCGGAAGCCCGACCGGCGTCATGGCAGCCGGGGGCGGGATGCTCAATTTCCGCGCGGTGGCCACCTATCAAAACGGCATGTTCACGGATGTCGCGCCGGACGCCTGGTACAACGCCAGCGTCGCCGCCGCCTACGAGCAGGGGCTCATGGCCGGCGAGGGCGCGGACTTTTTCAACGCCGCCGGCCAGATAACCGTGGCCCAGACCATAGTCATGGCCGCGCGCCTGCACAAAATCTACAGCACCGGCAGCGCGGAATTTGACTCCGGCTTCAGCATGGCCTGGTACGACCCCTATCTCAGCTATGCCCGGGAAAACGGGATCATTTTCGGGAGCCCGCAGATGGACGCCGCGGCGACGCGCGCGCAGTTTGCGGACATACTCTCCCGCGCCCTGCCGGAGGAGGTCTTTGACCCGATCAATGACATCGCCGACAACGTGATACCCGACGTAAAGACCGGCGACGAGTACGCCGAAAGCATCTACATGCTCTACCGCGCCGGCGTGGTCACCGGCAGCAATTCCCGCGGCTCGTTCTATCCCAACAGCACCATCTCCCGCGCCGAGGCCGCCGCGATAATCACGCGCATGACCGACAGGAGCCTGCGCCGCAGCTTCACCCTGGAATACTCCGGCCCGGATCTCACCGCCAAGCCGGAGATGGACGACAGCTTTTTTGAAAACTCCGCCATACTCGGCAACAGCCTTGTGGAGGGCCTGCGGCTTTACTCGAACATGAAGTCGATCACGTATTTCTCCGACACGAGCGTGTCGGTGGTCTCCGCGACCCAAACGCGCACGAAGCGCCTGAAAAACGGCCAGGTGGGCACGCTGGTGCAGGCCCTGTGTGAGGAGCCGCACGACAGGATTTACATTGAGCTTGGCATAAACGAGATAGGCAGCGACGTAAACTACTTCATCGACATCTACGGCAAGATGCTCGACACCATCATCGAGGCCCAGCCCGACGCGGAGATTTACATACTCTCGGTGCTGCCCGTGACACAAAAAAAGTCCAATTCCAGCACGGTGTTCAACATGACGCGCGTGAACATGTACAACGAGGCGCTCTACCAGCTCGCCGCTGACAAGCAGTGCCACTACATGGACGTGTGCTCCGCGCTCCAGGGAGACGACGGCTACCTCCCCTCCGGCTGGAGCGGCGACGGCGTCCACCTCCACGCGCAGTACTACTCCGTGTGGGAGAACTGCATGAGGACGTTTTACTGATACTAAACCCTGATAAAAAGCTCCAAGAGCTTTTTATCAGGGTTTTAATGATGAGATAGCCGTTGGCGGCTTCGCCGCCTTACGGATATCCATGCACAGCAGACGGCGCGACGCCTTCTCGAAAAAGTGGCAAAGCCACTTTTTCGACACGCTCAAACCGCCCCCTTGGGAATTCTCCCGAGGGGGCGTTGATGTTTGTCGAAAAAGCGGCCCCGCTCGGAGCGGGGCCGTTGGGAAACCCCAGGGCCTTCGGCCCATAAAGGATCCGTAAAAAATTGAAATGAATTTCAATTTTTTACGGATCCTAATATTGATAGGGCTTCCCAAACCCTTCCTGATCTTTTTGAACGATAAGGGAAGCTTCGCGGCTTGCGAGCCGCGACCGGGGGCTCTGCCCTTGGATCCCGCAACCTTTGAAAAGTTTGACGAAGCTTTTAACTGCGCTTTACTTGTCCTTCAGCAGAACCTCCAGCGCCGCGATGCGCTGGCACATGCAGAACATATGTATGCAGCTTCTCAGCTCGTCGACGGTGGGGTAGGACGGAGCTATGCGGATGTTCACATCCTGGGGGTCGACGCCATAGGGGAAGGCCGCGCCCGCGTCGGTGAGCACCACTCCGGCCCCGGCGCACAGCTCCACGCAGCGCTTCGCCGTGCCGGGCAGTCCGTCAAAGCTGATGAAGTACCCGCCGTTCGGGCGTGTCCAGGCGCCGATCTCCAGTTCGGCCAGCTCCTGGTCGAGCCGCTCGAGCGTGGCGTCGAACTTCGGGCGCAGGACGGCTGCCTGCTTTTTCATGTGCGCCTTGATGCCGTCGACCGAACGCAGGAAGCTGACGTGACGAAGCTGGTTGATCTTGTCATAGCCGATGGTCTGCACGCCCATCTGGCGCAGCAGGAATTTGACGTTGTTTTTGCTGGCGCACAGCACGGCCACGCCCGCGCCGGAGAAGGTCACCTTGCTTGTGGAGCAGAACTGGTAGACCATGTCCTCGCTGCCGTACTTTTTGCAGGCGTCGAAGATGTTGGCGAGGCAGTCGTCCTCGTCACGGAAGCCGTGGACGACATATGCGTTGTCCCAGAAAATACGGAAATCGTCCGCCGCGGGCTTCAATGCGGCAAAGGCGTCCACCGTCTCCGGGGAATAGGTGTAGCCCTGCGGGTTGGAGTATTTCGGCACGCACCAGATGCCCTTGACCGAGGCGTCTCCCTCGACGTACTGCTTTACCAGCGCCATGTCGGGCCCGGCGGGGGTCATGGGTATGTTTATCATCTCGATGCCGAACTCCTGGCAGATGCGGAAATGCCTGTCATAGCCGGGCACGGGGCAGAGGAATTTTATTTTGCCCTGTGCTCCCCAGGGCTTCGCGCCGCCGTAAACGCCCAGTACAATGGCCCATATCACCGCGTCGTACATCAGCGCGAGGCTGGACTGCCCGCCCATGATGATGTTGGAGGAATCCACGCCCAGCAGCTCGGCGAACAGCTCCTTCGCCTCGTCCACGCCGGCGAGCTCGCCGTAGTTGCGCACATCGGTGCCGTGCCTGGTGTGGATCAGCTCCTCGGGGTCCTGCCTGAGCATGTCCATGCTCAGATCCAGCTGTGTCGGGTTCGGCTTGCCGCGCGACATATCCAGCTTGTGGCCCTTGGTTTTCTCATGCTCATACATGTCCATGAGCTGTTCCAGCTCCGCGCGCAGCTCGTCTTTTGTCATCTTCAAATAGCTTTTCATATCGCACCTCCGGGAAAAAGCATACAAATCTCTTACAAACTATCTCCTTCATTATACCCCATAGACTCCTGAAATGCAAGATATTTGTTCAAAAACTGCATTTACGCCCGATTTTATATCGATTATACCTAAAAATTGCAAATACCACAGATAAAAATGCAAAAATACGACTGCTGCACAGGAAGAATTAAAAACCGGGACGTTTGACGGCTGGCGTGAAATATTATAAAATCGAAGCGCGGCAGGTAAAATCAACGCGTAGTGTTAGTATGAAATATTCGTATCATACCAAGGCTCCCGGACGGCGAAGCCGTCCGGGAGCCTTGGTATGTATTTCCTCAAACCGCGGCGGCCTTGAGCTTTTCGCTGAAATCGGCCATTGCCTCGGAAATCTTGATCTGCTGGGGACATACCTGCTCGCAGCTGCGGCAGCCGACGCAGGCAGCGGGGCGCTTATCCTCCGGCATGGCGCTGACCGCCATGGGCGCGAGGAAGCCGCCGCCGGAGAAGCTGTGCTCGTTGTACAGCTCCAGCAGCGCGGGGATGTCCAGCCCCTGCGGGCAGTGTGCGGTGCAGTAGCGGCAGGCGGTGCAGGGCAGGTTGCTGCCAAGCATCCCGCCGGCGACGGCAAGCAGCGTCTCCAGCTCGCCGGCGCTCAGCGGCCTGTTCTCGCCGAAGGTGGCGATATTCTCGCGCATCTGCTCGAAATTCGACATGCCCGAAAGCGTGACCGTCACCTCGGGGATGCTCTGGATAAAGCGGAAGGCCCAGGCGGGGATATTCTCCTCAGGCCGCGCCGCGCGCAGCTTCTCCGCCGCGCCGTCAGACAGCGAGGCCAGCTTGCCGCCGCGCAGCGGCTCCATGACCCACACAGGGATGTTGTGCCGTTTCAGCAGCTCCACCTTGCCGCGAGCGTCCTGGAGCGTCCAGTCGACGAAGTTGACCTGAAGCTGGCAGAACTCCATGTGCTCGCCGTAAGCGTCGAGAAAGCGCTCCATCACGGGAATCGCGCCGTGGGCGGAGAAGCCGAGATGGCGGATGCGCCCGTTTTTCCTCTGCTCGATGAGGTAGGAGAATATGCCGTACTTCCCGTCGTCGAGATAGGCGTCGATGTTCATCTCGCATACATTATGGAAGAGGTAGAAGTCGAAATACTCCACGCCGCACTTCTTCAGCTGCTCCTCGAAAATTTCCTGAACCTTGGGCATATTGGACAAATCGTAGCCGGGGAATTTGTCGGCCAGGTAAAAACTCTCGCGCGGATACTTTGCCAGCGCCTCGCCCATGACGAGCTCGGAGTTTCCGGCGTGGTAGCCCCATGCGGTGTCATAGTAGTTGACGCCCTGGGCCATTGCGTAATCGACCATCTCCTGCACAGCGGCGCGGTCGGGCTTGGCGTCGTCGCCGTCAATGACCGGAAGGCGCATCGCGCCCATACCCAGCGCGGAGAGCTTCAAAGCCTGAAAATCCTTGTATATCATGCAGATTTCTCCTTTTAATTTTCTTCAATTATATCAAAAACCGCGGAAATAGCAAATACCTTTTTCGCATATTAGGCTATTCTCCCAGGGAATAAGAGAGAAAACAATCAGCCGTGCGGAAAATCCGCATGGCTGATTGAAATTTGATGTAAGCTTTCCCTTACTTGAGCTCGACCTTGGCGCCGACGGCCTCGAGCTTGGCCTTGACTTCCTCGGCCTCTTCCTTGGAAACGCCTTCCTTGATCTTGGCGGGCACGCCCTCGACGATGGCCTTGGCCTCGGCCAGGCCGGCGCCGGTGATGCCGCGGACTTCCTTGATGACCTTGATCTTCTCAGCGCCGAAGTCGGTCATGACGACGTCGAACTCGGTCTTCTCCTCAACAGCGGCGGCGGCAGCGGCGGGAGCGGCGGCCACAGCGGCGGCAGCGGCGGAAACGCCGAAGGCCTCCTCCAGAGCGTGAACCAGCTCAGACAGCTCCAGAACGGTAAGGGCCTTAACTTCTTCGATCATAGCATTGACTTTTTCGCTTGCCATTGTAAATTTCCTCCTAAATAATTAGTGTGTGCAGCGCTTACTCGGCTGCGGCTTCGGGCTCGGCAGCGGGACCGCCGCCGTTCTTCTCCACGATCTGGTTGAGCACGACAGCCAGACTGGTGATGGGCGCGAGCATGGTGCCAAATACCTGGCTGTAGAGCGCGTCCTTGGAGGGCAGGGCGGCGATCTGCTTGATTTCAGCATCGCTGAGCACCTTTCCGTCCATAAATGCGGCCTTGACGTTGAACACCCCGTTGAGCTTGTCGGCGTACTCGCTGACAATGCGGATCGGAGCGATCGGGTCGCCGGTGCTGGTGGCGAGGGAAGTGGTCCCGTTGAGGATGGGGTCAAGCTCCTCCAGACCGGTGGAGTCCAGGGCGAAGCGCACGAGAGTGTTTTTCACGACGGAATAGTCGATCTCATTCTTGCGCAGCTCAGTGCGAAGCTCGGTGTCCTGGGCGACGGTGATCCCCTTGTAGTCAACCAACACGCCGGAGCTGGCGTTTTTTATACGCTCGGTCAGCGCCGCGACTATGGCCTTCTTTTCGCTGAGAACTTTTGCGTTGGGCATGATTTCACCTCCGGGTTAATTTCTTGCGCCCGAAAAAGAAATGCCCCGTGCCGAAAGACACGGAGACAGAAAGCAATCAAAATCCTTGATGCTGTCCTCGGCAGGAATTATGGCACAAACCGCCTGCTGTCTTTGGAGCGCTCAAATATATTAGCAGAAAAAGACATGCCTGTCAACAGATTTTTTCATAATTTTTCAATCGATCAGCAGCGTTATTTTTATAACATTCCTGGCAGAATATGCTTGCAAAGTTCAAACGTATGTGATATATTAAACATGTCAGATATTTCCCGCGCGTCCGGGCGGATGCGCAGGGCCAAGGAGCGTTCCGATGTCAAAGAATCCGATCCTGCTGAGCACGCTTTCGCCCGAGAGCGATATACCGTTGTACTCCCAGCTCGTGAGCATAGTCAAGCGCAACATCTCCGCCGGTACGCTGTCGGCAGGCGATCTGCTCCCGTCGGAGGCGGAGCTGTGCCGCAGCTTTGACATATCGCGAAGCACGGTGCGCCAGGCGATCGGCGAGCTTGAGGCCGAGGGCCTCGTTGTGCGCCGGCAGGGGAGGGGAACCTTCGTCGCCGAGCCGAAGGTCAAGCGCACCAGCGACATGATCTACTCCTTCACCAGCGAGGTCAGCGCCATGGGCTTGACGCCCTCGTCCGTAATAATGGAGTTTGAACTTATAACTCCCACGCCGGACATAATGCGCGTGCTGGAGCTGCCCAGCGTGGACACGAAGGTCTACCGCTTCACCCGCCTGCGCAATGTCGACGGCGAACCGCTTATTCTGGAGACCTCGTTCTACCCCCAGTACATCTACCCCGGCCTGACGCGCGAGCTTTTGGAGACGCACAGCTTTTACAGTCTGCTGTACGAGGTGGGCATAATCCCGGACAACGCGGTCGACTCCTATGAGGCGGTGACCCTGGGCCGGCGGGAGGCGGAGTTGCTCGGCTGCAAGCCCGGCAGCGGCGCGTTCTTCGTCCAGCGCCGCACCAGCACCGAGGCGGGTATGGTCTACGAGTTCACCCAGAGCACCATCCGCGCCGACAGGGTGAAGCTGGACGTGTTCCTGCACAAAAACGGCGTGTCCTTCACCCGGAGCGTGGATAAATAGCAAATCTGCCGGTTTCCGCTTTGCAAAGCGGGAAATATGGGGCATAATAAATTTAGCGCGCAATACACAAATGTATTCAAAATATCAGGCCCGGAGCGGTAGAACAAACCGTGACCTGGCCGGAAAAATTCTTAAACGGAGGAATTTATTATGAGCACAATCAAAGTAGGCATCAATGGCTTTGGCCGCATCGGACGCATGGTGTTCCGCGCCGCCGTCAATCATCCCGAGATTGAGATCGTTGGCATCAACGACCTGTGCCCGGCCGACTACCTGGCCTATATGCTGAAGTATGACACCATGCACGGCCAGTTCAAGGGCGAAGTCGCTTCTGATGACAGCCATATCATCGTCAACGGCAAGGCCATCCCCATCTATGCCGAGCGTGATCCCGCGAACATCCCCTGGGGCAAGCTCGAAGCCGAGTATGTTATCGAGTCCACCGGACTGTTCCTGACCAAGGAGAAGGCCCAGGCTCACATCACCGCCGGCGCCAAGAAGGTCGTCATGTCCGCTCCATCCAAGGACGACACGCCCATGTTCGTGTGCGGCGTCAACCTCGACGCTTACACCCCCGACATGCAGTTTGTCTCCAACGCCTCCTGCACCACCAACTGCCTGGCCCCCATCGCCAAGGTGCTCAACGACAAGTTCGGCATCAAGGACGGCCTGATGACCACCGTGCACTCCACCACCGCCACCCAGAAGACCGTTGACGGCCCCTCCATGAAGGACTGGCGCGGCGGCCGTGCCGCTTCCGGCAACATCATCCCCTCCTCCACCGGCGCCGCCAAGGCCGTGGGCAAGGTCATCCCCGCCCTGAACGGCAAGCTGACCGGTATGTCCATGCGCGTGCCCACCCTGGACGTCTCCGTGGTCGACCTGACCGTCAACCTGGCGAAGCCCGCCAAGTACGACGAGATCTGCGCCGCCATGAAGGAGGCCTCTGAGGGCGAGCTGAAGGGCATCCTGGGCTACACCGACGAGGACGTGGTGTCCAGCGACTTCCTGGGCGATCCCCGCACCTCCATCTTCGACGCCAAGGCCGGCATCGCTCTGACCGACACCTTCGTGAAGGTCGTGTCCTGGTACGACAACGAGATGGGCTACTCCAACAAGGTTCTGGAGCTCATCAAGCACATGTACAGCGTCGACCACAAGTAATTTGCGGTCAAGACCGTTACAAAAAGCGCCCCCTGGAGACCCAGGGGGCGCTTTTTATTTATGCCTCAAATAATTTTTTACAACCAATTGAATACTTTTCTTTTCGTTGTCGGAAAGACTGCGGAAGTCTTTGATAAAGGAAAGCTCTGCGCAGTTCAATTCCAATTCCTCTGTCGCAATCTGGTCAGGGACAGGGGTATGGCCCACCAAATAGTCAACAGTCGTATGAAAATAATCAGACAATTTGATAAGCATATAAATGTCTGGTTCTACGCCATGATTTTCATATTTGTTAATAGATTGCTGTGTTATCCCAATCGCGTCCGCAAGTTCCTGCTGGGTGAGTTTCGCGTTTATTCGAAGCTTGCGCAGGTTTTTCACCATCGTAATCACCCCATAGAACAATGATAACAACCTATGGTAGTGAAAGATAAATCTTTTAAGGATTTTTCAGGTCTTGTTAACAACTTAAAGTTGTGATATAGTTGTATGTATACAGCACCCAAAATATACGAATGGAGGAAATCAAAATGAGCTTCGCCGACGAGCTGAGAGCGCTGCTGCTGCAAGAGGAACGCTGGGAGATCATCTTCAGAAAAATAAACGGCGAATACGTCATGGACTTCTGCGAGGAGGTAAAGGACGAGCTTTCCGACGGGGAGCTCGGGAAGCTGATCCAGCAGGCCTATCTGGCCCGGGACCGTATCGCGGATAAGCTGGGGGTGGATGCGGCCATCAATCGGGATTTTTGTGTGATGACCGATGGATTTGAGGACTACGCCCGCGTCTGCGCGAAGCTGATGTACCAGTACGGCTATCAGGACGGGGCAAAGGGGATATAGCGCGCAAAAAGCCCGCCGGTCATCCGGCGGGCTTTGTCTGTCACTGGATCTGATAGTCCTTGCCGAACTGGAGGTCGGAATAGCGCCGGGTGGCGTCCGGGTCCAGCTCCAGCTCGTCGTCCCCCTGGGGGCGGGAGAGCTCCTCCGGCATGGGGGGCACGTCGTCGTCCGGCCCCACGGCCACCACCACCGGGGCTCTATGGCGTTGCTGCTGT
>JAMPGF010000026.1 GCA_023664105.1 Butyricicoccus sp.
GGACGTGCCGGGGCTGCGGGTGCAGCGGGAGCGCGGCAGGCTCTGGTTCGGCGCGCCGGAGTGCCGGGAAATACCGGAAACGGTGATCGGACCGGACTCGGAAACGGTGATTGAGGGCGCGGGAATTAAAATAATTTGCAAAACTATAAAAAAATGCGCGGAAATTAACAAAACATTCAACACTTTTCACTTCAAAAATGAGAGTATTTGTGGTAGAATACTTCTCGCCTCGAAAAAAGACGGGGCAAAGGTCCGGCTCGAGGGGCGCGGCTGCACGAAATCGCTGAAAAAGCTTTTCCGCGAGGCGGGCATGACCCGGCCCGAGAGGCTGGGCACGCCGGTGCTCTATGACGGGCGCGGCGTTATTGCGGTTTACGGCTTCGGCGTGGACGAGCGCTGCTCCTGCGCGCCGGGGGACGATATAATAGAGATAGAAGTCCTGCTTCAGGACGGGAGAGGATAAAGATGCAGAGAAAAGATATACTTAGTGTACTCATATCTGAGGAGGAGCTCAGAGCGAAGGTCACTCAGCTCGGCATACAGATAACCGCCGATTACGTTGGAAAAAGCCCTGTTTTCATCGGCGTTTTGAAGGGCTGCTTCGTGTTTATGGCCGATTTGCTGCGCCATGTTGATTTGTACTGCGACGTGGATTTCATGGCGGTGTCCTCCTACGGCAGCGGCACCAGCTCAACCGGCGCGGTTAAGATAAACAAGGACCTCAGCCGCGACATCGAAGGGCGCGACGTGATCCTGGTCGAGGACATCCTCGACAGCGGCGTCACGCTCAGCTACCTGCGCTCATATCTGGAAAGGCGAAACCCCGCGTCGATCAGGATAGTCACGCTCATGGACAAGCCCGCCCGGCGTAAGGCGGACATCAAGGCGGACTATTTCGGCTTTAACGTGCCGGACGAGTTCGTGGTCGGCTACGGCCTGGACTACGACGAGCGCTACCGCAATCTCCCGTACATCGGGGTGCTCAAGCCCGAGGTGTACTCGTAATTAAAACCGCGAAAAACCGCATAGATACTGCTTTCAAATTAAAGCTTTAATTTGAAGGCCCGCACGCTGCGCGTGCTCACGCTGCGCGGGGCGCGTCGTGCCGCATCATAAAAACTTGACGCGCCCGCGGCGCTATAAAAAACTTTTCAAGTTTTTTAACAAGTTTTAATATAAGGAAGTGAAAGGCGTTTGAACAAACCTGGAAAAAACCGAGCCAGAGACATTGGCTTTTACGCGCTTATACTGGTTATTCTGCTGGCGGCCATCTTTTCGATGAATCGGAGCGTGGGCGACACCAAAATGCCCTATTCCGAAATCGTCGACCTGTTCGAGCAGGAAAAGGTGGAGAAGATGCGCGCCGACGGCAACATCCTCACGCTTACGCTCAAGGACGATTCCGTCGTGACATGCGAGCTGAGCACGATCTCCATATTCTACAATGACCTGCATGAGATAGTACAGGAGCAGTACAAGGCCGGGATAATCAGCGAGTATGATTATCCGCCCGCGTGGGAGGCCCCCTGGTGGGCGTCCTTCCTGCCGTACCTGATACTGATGATCATCATGGGCGTGCTGTGGTTCGTGATGATAAACCGGGCCCAGGGCGGCGGCGCCGGCGGCGTCGCGCGCTTCACAAAGGCCCGCACCCGTCTCGGCAGCGAGGAGAAAAAGCAGATCACCTTCGCCGACGTCGCCGGCTGCGACGAGGAGAAGGCGGAGCTGGCCGAGATCGTCCACTTCCTGAAAAATCCCCAGAAATACACCGACATGGGCGCGCGCATACCCAAGGGCGTGCTGCTCGTCGGCCCTCCGGGCACCGGCAAGACCCTGCTGGCCAAGGCCGTGGCAGGCGAGGCGGGGGTGCAGTTCCTGTCCATTTCCGGCTCCGACTTTGTCGAGCTGTATGTCGGCGTCGGCGCGGGGCGTGTGCGCGACCTGTTCGAGCAGGCCAAGAAGGTCGCCCCGGCGATAATCTTCATCGACGAGATCGACGCCGTAGGCCGCCAGAGAGGCTCCGGTCTCGGCGGCGGGCACGACGAGCGCGAGCAGACGCTCAACCAGCTGCTTGTGGAGATGGACGGCTTCGGCAACAACGACGGAGTTATCGTCATGGCCGCGACCAACCGCTCGGATATCCTCGACAACGCCCTGCTGCGCCCAGGCCGCTTTGACCGCCAGGTTTACGTCGGGCTGCCCGACATACGCGGGCGCGAGGCGATACTGAAGATCCACGCCAAGGGCAAGCCCCTGGGCGACGACGTGAACCTCAACTCCATCGCCAAGGGTACGCCGGGCTTTTCCGGCGCGGATCTTGAAAACCTGATGAACGAGTCGGCGCTGCTGGCCGTGCGCGCGGGCCGCCGTTTTGTCACCATGCCGGACGTTGAGGAGGCCATTCTCAAGGTGAGCATGGGCCCGGAGAAGAAGAGCAAGAAGATGTCCGACAAGGCGAAGAGGCTGACCGCCTACCATGAGTCCGGCCACGCCATCGCGGGCAAGTACCTTGAGCACACCGACCCCGTACACTATATCACCATCATCCCGCGCGGCGCGGCCGGCGGCTTCACCATGTTCCGCCCGCAGGAGGATCTGGAAAATTTCAAGTCCAGGAGCGAAATGTTTGAAAACATCGTCATGTCCCTGGGCGGGCGCATTGCGGAAAAAATGTTCCTGGACGACATATCCACCGGCGCGTCGGGGGATATTCAGCAGGCGACGAACCTGGCCCGCGCCATGGTCACGCAGTACGGCATGAGCGACAAGCTCGGCCCAATCTCCTTCGACAGCTCGTCCCACAGCATCTTCATAGGCCGCGACTTCGGCCAGACCAAGAGCTATTCCGAGGAAACCGCCGCGCTCATCGACGAGGAGGTCAAGCGCATCTTCGACGAGGCCGCCGAGATGTGCGAGAAGCTGCTGGATGAGCACCGCGACACGCTTGTCGCCGTGGCGGAGTACCTGCTCGAGCACGAGACGATGGACGGTGAGGAGTTCAACTACTTCTGCGACCACGGCGAGCTGCCGCCGCCGAAGAAGGAGCCGGGGCTTGCCGACGGAACCATCGAGCCGCCCGCGCGCCATATCTCCATGACCATAGACGAGCCCATCGAGCAGCCGCTTACCGGGACCGGGGACGAAAAGAAGCCGGACGGCAAATAAACAATCAAAGGGGCAGGAGCGTATTGCTCCCGCCTCTGCGTTTTTGCAGAAGGGGGCTGAGATCGTGTTTTTCCGGAGACACAGGAACTACAGCCATAACGCGCCCATTGAGAGCGCGAACCGCTCCGCGATTTACGGCGCGGGCGGGTACATCCACGGGCAGGGCGGCCCGGTGATAAGAGACCTGCGCTACGGCGTGACCGCCATGGGCGGCGTGGCCTGCGAGCTCATCGCTATCTATAACGCCCTCAATGCCTTGGGGTATACCGACAGCATTTCGCGGATAGCGGACTATTACGAGACACACCCCGGCCTCTGGCTTTTTGGGCTGTGGGGCACGAAGCCAAGGCGCATTCCCGACTATTTCCGGCAGTACCCGGGGGTAAGCGTGGAGAAGGTAAGCGCAAAGGAGGCGGGGGAGGCGCTGAGCGCCGGGAAGCCTGTCATAATCACCTTCTGGAACCCACGACCGCCCTTCCACGGCATACATACGGTAATGATGCGCCGCGCGCCCGGCGGCGGGGTGGAGGCGTATAATTTCTACAACAACTCTGCCGCGCCTCTGCGCTTTGCCTCGGTTGGGGACATGCTCAATTTCCGCGGAAAGCGGCGGTTTATCAGGGCATTTGCGGTCAGCGGCGGCGCAGGATGAGGGCAAATGGAGATAGATGGGGATATGTCTGTCATTAGCCTTATACTAAACCCTGATAAAAAGCTCCAAGAGCTTTTTATCAGGGTTTTTTAATGAGACGGCACGCCGCGCAAAGCGCGGCGTGAGCGTGCGCAGCACGCGGAATTTCAAATTAAAGAATTTAATTTGAAATTAGTATTAATGATGAGATAGCCGTTGGCGGCTTCGCCGCCTTACGGATATCCATGTACAGCAGACGACGCGGCGCGAGCGTGCGCAGCACGCGGAATTCTCGATTGAACCTTCAATCGAGAATTAGTATTAATTCTGCCGCCGGAAGCTGAGCTTGTAAAAATGACCAGCCATGATGAAGCCCATCATGGCGGGTCATTTCAATTTTGAAGATAACAAAGCTGTGGATAATTCCACAAATCAGGTTCCGCTCTTCGGGAGGAAATCCTGACGCATGGGACTGAATATATCCAGCAGGATTCCCGCCTCGAGACAGGTGCAGCCGTGGGGGACGCCATCCTTTTTCAGCAGGGTGTCGCCCGCCGTCACCTCGCGGGTCTCCCCGTCGATGGTGAAGGCGAATCGGCCGCTGACTACATAGGTGATCTGCGTATGGGGGTGGCTGTGCATAGCGCCGACAGCGCCAACGGCGAATGTGTTTTCCACGCACATCAGCTCGTCGGTGTAGGCCAGCACGCGGCGCGTCACTCCCTCGCCGCCGCTCTCGGGCAGGGTATCCCCGTGGGGCACCCAGCGGGCATCTTTTTCAGTAAACATTACATCGCCTCACATTACTTAAAATAATCGGGGCGGGCCGCTCGCAGGGCGGCCACGTCGATATTATACCGGTTGAGGTGGATCTCCATCAGCTCGCGGGCCGCTTTCGCGTCACGGGCACTGATGAGCCTGACAATTTCCTCGTGGTCCTGCACGATCTTTGTGTTTTTCACCGCGGACAGCGCCATGGTGCGCACCCGGTCAAAGTGGATGGAGATATTCTGAATCAGCGAAAACACCCGGCTCTTGCGGGCAATATCGAACAGGATGCCGTGAAATTCGTTGTCCAGCGCCATCAGCTCGTTGGCGTAGCAGCTGTCCAGATAGAAGCTCTGCAGGTGGATGTTGGCGCTGAGCCGTTCCAGGTCATGGGGCGTCGCCATTTCGCAGTCCAGCTCCACAACCGCGCACTCGAGCAGGTTCCGCATGAAGCGGGATTCCTCCACCAGATCATAGTCGATGAGGGAGACGGTGCTCCTCCTTTGCGGGTAGATCTCGACGACCTTTACCTTGGACAGGTCGATGAGCGCCTCGCGCACCGGGGTCCGGGACAGGCCCATCTCGGCGGCAAGCTCATTTTCGCTGATCGGACTGCCGGGGGCCAGCTCCAGGCTGATGATGTTTTCCTTGATATTCCGCAGGGCAAAGTCCCTGCCGGTCTCGCGGGGAAGACGTTCCAAAAGGTTCATTTTTCTTCCTCCTTTTCAGTACCGGCATACAGGGACTTCTTCCTGAGTAAATGGCTTGTACGCCAGTTTTGAGGCATATTGCGCGCTCAGCCCTTTTTACCTTCCAGCCTGTCGAGCGTGTCCCAGACGCCCAGCATGTACTGGATGCCCAGGGCGCGGTCATACTTCCCGTAGCCGGGACGGCACACGCCGGGGCCTTCCTCCCACAGCTGGCGGCCGTGGTCGGGGCGGATGTAGCCGTTCCAGCCCGCGTCATGGTAGGCGCGGAGGATTTCGATGATGCCGGTCTCGCCGCAGCAGTCGCGGTGCGCCGCCTCGGAGAAGGAACCGTCGGGGAAGTGGTGGATGTTGCGGATGTGGGCGAAGGCGATGCGGTCGGCGTGCTTGCGCACGATCTCCGCCACGTTGTTGTCCGGGTTGGCGTTCAGGCTGCCGGAGCAGAGGGTAAGGCAGTTGCAGGGGTCGTCGACCATGGACAGGAAGCGGTCGATGGACTCCGCGTCCACCAGCAGGCGGGGCAGGCCGAAGATGTCCCAAGGGGGATCGTCCATATGGACGGCCATCTTGATATCGCACTCATGGCAGGTTGGCATGATGGCCTCCAGGAAGTATTTGAAGTTTTCCCACAGCTTTTCCTTGGTGACGGGGGCGTAAGCCTTGAACAGCTCATCCAGCTTGGCCATGCGCTCGGGCTCCCAGCCGGGGAAGGTCATGTTGTACTTCTCGGTGAAGGACATGATGTAGTCCGCCATGGCCCGGTAGTCTCCCTTTATCTCCTTCGGGTCATAGAACAGGGCGGTGGAGCCGTCTCCTACGGGGTGGAACAGGTCGGTGCGCGTCCAGTCAAAGATGGGCATGAAGTTGTAGCAGATAACCTTTACGCCGAAGGGCGCCAGGTTGCGGATGGTCTGCTTGTAGTTTTCAATCAGCGCGTCGCGCGTGGGAAGGCCGATCTTGATGTCGTCGTGGACGTTGACGGATTCGACCACGTCCATGTTGAAGCCGTACTCGTCCAGCTGCTTTTTTACGGCGGCGATCTCTTCCGGCTGCCAGATTTCGCCGGGCAGCTTGTCGTGGAGCGCCCAGACTATGCCCTCAACGCCGGGGATCTGCCTGATGTCGCTCAAGGTAACGGGATCGTTACCCTCGCCGTACCAGCGCCATGTCATTTGCATATTTCCAGTTTCCTTTCATGTAAGATTTCTCCCCCCGGTGAGGGGGGAGAATGTGTCGGTTTTCTGTCAGCCTAACTGCGGGACGTAGCCGTCGAGCAGCTTGGGGATGATAAGGCTTACGTCGGACCAGTACGAGACAAGCAGGAGCGTGATTATCATGCAGATGTAGAAGGGAAGCGTTGCCTTGACGACCTTTTCCATGGGGCGCTTTGCCACGGCGGAGCCGATGAACAAAACCGCGCCGACCGGAGGCGTCAGCAGGCCGATGCCGCAGTTGAGCACGACCATGATGCCGAACTGGATGGGGTCCAGCCCGCAGTACTGGGTGGCGACGGGCAGCAGGATGGGGGTGGCGATGAGGATGATGGGGGCCATATCCATAATCATGCCGAGCACCAGAAGGATGATGTTGAGCAGGATGATGAGTATGTAGCGGTTGCTGGTCAGGCTGACGATGGCATTCGCGGCCAGGTCAGGCACGTGCAGCTTGGTCAGGCAGTCGCCGAAAACGGCGGAGGTGGCGATAAGGATGAGCACGATGGCCAGGGTGCTCACGCACTCGTCGAGGGACTTCCATACGCCCTTCCAGTTGACTCCCTTGTAGACGAACACGGAGACGATCAGGGAGTAGATGACCGCGATGGCGGCGGACTCGGTGGCGGTGAACCATCCGGCGACGACGCCGACGATGACTATCACGATGGCCAGCAGCGCCCAGATGGAGGTCAAAAGCTGCTTGAAGAAAGCGATGAGGTTGAAGCGGTCGCCCTTGGGGTAGTTGCGCTTGACGGAGATGATGTAGGAGCCGACCATCAGGGACAGAGCCAGCAGCGCGCCGGGCAGGTAGCCCGCCAGGAACAGGGAGCCGACAGAAATGCCGCCGGCGGTGGTGGCGTAGATGACCATGTTGTGGCTCGGCGGCACCAGCAGCCCCTCGCAGGAGGAGGTGATTGTGACGGCGGTGGAGAAGTCGGGGTCATAGCCCTGGTCGACCATCATGGGGATCATGATCGAGCCGATGGAGGCGGTGTCGGCGGAGGCGGAGCCGGAGATGCCGCCGAAGAAGTAGGAGGCGACGATGTTGACCATCGCCAGGCCGCCGCGCATCCAGCCGACGCAGGCGTTTGCCAGGGCTATCAGCTTATCTGAGATACCGCCCTTGCCCATGAGCACGCCCATGGTGATGAAGAAGGGGACAGCCATCAGGGAGAAGGACGATATGCCCTTGACCATCAGGCGACAGACAGCGTTGAGGCTGTTGCCCATGGACAGCAGACAGAACACGGAGGACAGGCCGACCGCATAGGCAATGGGGAAGCGCAGAAAGATCATCAGCGCGAAGGAGCCGAGCAGAACGGCTATTGCAGCAGTGTTGACATCCATTATTTTGACACCTCCTCACCGGGTTTGAAGAAAGCTTCGATGTGCATAAAGAGCGCTTCCAGCTCGAAAACGATCATGGCGATACCGGCCAGCGGGACCGGGAAATACATCCAGAAACGGCTGAGCCAGGGGATGGACTCATAAAAGCCCTTGCTGCCGAGGGTAATGGTGTATTTCCAGCCCTCGATGACCATTATCAGGCCCAGCGCCATAACGGCGATGTCGGCGACGACATCCAGCACCATGATGACCTTTTTCGGCAGATAGTTGTCGAAGGCGGTCATGCGGATGTGCCCGCCGGTGCGAATGGCCAGCGCGGCGGAGAGCACCGCCATGTAGGACATGAAGGTAAGTACCAGCTGCTCGGTCCAGGCGGGGTCCTTGATGACGGACAGGAAGCTCAGGAAGGAGTACTCCCTGGCCCACTGCTGGCAGAAGCGGCCAAGCACCGCGTAGGAGGTGATCGCTATGTCCGCAATCAGCAGGAGCTTGCACAGGATCATGACGATTTTATACGTCACGTCGTACGCGGGCCGAATTTTTTCCAGCGTCGTAAAAATTTTCGGCATTAAATTCCCTCTCTTTCACATAAATTTCACGCAAAAAAACAGGGGGGACGCAGGACTTTCCCGCGTCCCCCGCATGGCGAATAAATTGGGTGTTCGGTATAAGCTCTTATTTCATTCCCTGGATCTGCTCGTACAGCTCGGGGGCCTTGTCGATAGCCTCCTGGATAGCGGGGGCGCTGGAGCAGGCCTCCTGCCAGGGTCCCTTGTCGGGAACGTCGACGACATTGCAGCCCTCGTCCTTGAGCTGCTGGAGGACCTCGTCCTCAGCGGACTGGGACAGGTTCTGGTTGAACTTCTGGACCTCCTTGCCGGCCTCCATGATGACCGCCTGCTGCGCCTCGGTCAGCTTGGCCCAGCCGCTGTCGGTGATGACGACCTGGATAGCGCCGAGGGTGTGGCCGTCAAGGATGAGGTTGTTGGCGACCTCGGGGAAGGCGTTGGACTTGTAGTTGGCGATGGGCTGCTCAGCCGCGTCGCACACGCCGGTGTTCAGGGCGGAGTAAAGCTCACCGAAGGAGACGACCGTGGGGGAGCCGCCAAGGGCCTCGACCATGCCGTTCATGATGGGGTCGTTGGACACGCGGATCTTCAGGCCGTTGAGGTCCTCAATGCCGTTGATGGGCTTGTTCGCGAAGAAGTGGCGGAAGCCCTCCTCGCCGTAGAAGACGCCGCGCAGGGGCAGGCCGATCTCCTGGGGCTCATTGAGGAATTCCTGGGCCAAGTCGCTGTTGGCGAAGTTCCACCAGTGGTCGCGGCTTTCAAAGGCGAAGGGCAGGGACAGCAGCACGGACTTCTCAGCGCCGTAGCTGGTCAGGGCGAAAGCGGAGATACGGCTCATGTCGATGGAGTCGTCGCCGCCGACGATGGCGTCGAGCACGTCGTTCTCAGAGCCGAGGACGCCGCTGTAGCGCACGTCGATGGTTATGGAGCCGCCAGACTTTTCCTCAACCAGGCGCTTGAACTCAGCGGCGGTCTGGCCGACGATGGTGTCCTCGGGGTTGACCTCGGCGTAGACCAGGGTCACCTTCGGGTCGCTGGCAACGTCGCCGGTGCCGGCATTGGAAGAGCTGTTGCTGCCGCTGCCGCCGCAGGCCACAAGGCCCAGAAGCATCATGGCAGCGAGCAGCACGGATACGAGTTTTTTCATTTTGTTATCCTCCTTAATTTTTTCGGACAATAATTTTCGCTGGGATGGGTCACTCTCTTAACGCAAGTCTACTTTATCACATTCGTTCCCGGTTTGTCTACTACCATACAAGTAGATATTTCCACTCCGCTTTTGTGCAAAACGGCAAAAATTGCGGAATGGTCTTGTAAATGGCGGGTTAATCTGCTAAAAATATATAAGGATGAAAAGACAAATATAAAATAATTGGCAGAATCAAGTATAAAGCCGACGGTACAAACAATATATAAATGGATAACAGGATCCGCCGGCTTTTTACCAAGGAGGCTCTTTTAATGGACCGCAGCTTTCCCGCGCGCATCACCCCGGAGATTTTTCAGGAGTTTGCCTGGTTCGACATGCTGCGCCAGCAGCGGCGCTACCGGGCCCCGCTCATCTTTTTCCTTATTATGGCGGGCTTCGCCGCAATATGCTTTCTCACGGTCGGACGGCTGGAGGGGGCGCTGCTTATCGGCTGCGTGCTGCTGGGCGTGGGGCTTATCCTGCCGCTGGGATGGCTGCTCTCCTTTTTCCTGTCGGTCAGGGCCGAGTCAAAGCGCCTGAAGCTGGCTAAGGCCCCCGTGGCCTATACCCTGCGCCTGACGGACTCGGGGCTGTCGGTCTCCAACGAAAAGGAGAAGGCGGATTTCAAATGGGAGCAGCTGTACCGCGCCTGCCGCCTGCGCCGCTGCGTCTGCCTGTACGCCGCGCCGCGGAAGGCGTTTCTCCTCCCCACGGGGGAGCTTGAGGACCGGGACGCGCTCTGGGAAGAGATTTGCACACGCCTCCCGAAGGGGAAAACGCGCGATTTCACATAGGCTATGGATACCTTGCACCAAATGAGGGTGAAAACTTTTACATTTCCTCTAATTGTATTCTAGTATACAAGTGCTATAATTGTTTATAGAAACCTTTGGACGGATCAGGCTCTTAACGCGGGCAAATGAATTCGAGCTGGAGGAACGCACTATGAACGAAATTGTGAAAACCATATCAAACATCGGCATTATCCCTGTCATTGCATTCAACAGCGTGGAGGAGGCCATTCCCCTGTGCAAGGCCCTGTCCGACGGCGGACTGCCCGCCGCGGAGGTGACCTTCCGCACCGCCTGTGCCGAGGACTGCATCAAGGCCATCAGCAAGGAGCTGCCCGACATGCTGCTGGGCGCCGGCACCGTGCTGACCACTGAGCAGGCTGACCGTGCCATGGCCGCGGGTGCAAAATTCATCGTGGCCCCAGGCTACGATCCCAACGTTACCCAGCATGTCATCGACAAGGGCGGTTTGATGATGCCCGGAACCTCGACCGCCGGCGAGATGCAGCAGGCCATGAACCAGGGCTGCGAGGCCGTCAAGTTCTTCCCCGCCGAGGCAAACGGCGGCGTGGCCATGCTCAAGAACATCGGCGCGGCGCTCAAGACCGCGAAGTGGATGTGCACCGGCGGCGTCAACGCCAAGAACGTCAACGACTATCTGGGCTATGACCAGATAATCGCCGTGGGCGGCACCTGGATGTGCAAGAGCGACATGATAAAGGCCGGCAAGTGGGACGAGATCACCGCCATGTGCAAGGAGGCGGTTTCGACCATGCTGGGCTTCAAGCTCAAGCACGTCGGCATCAACTGCGGCGACGCGGAGAAAGCCGCCGACGTGGCAAAGGCCTTCGGTGCCATCTTCGGTATGCCCTATAAGCCGGGCAATTCCTCCGACTTTGCCGGTACCGCCGTTGAGGCCTGCAAGGTCAAAAAGCCCGGCACCATGGGCCACATCGCCGTCGGCACCAACGATGTCGACCGCGCCATCTACCATCTCGGCCGCCAGGGCGTGAAGTTCCTGGATTCCGATAAGGTTGTGGACCCCGCCACCGGCAAGACCAAGGCTGTCTACCTCGCCGAGGAGTTCGGCGGCTTCGCTGTCCATCTTGTGAAAAACTGAGTTTCATTTCGCATGCTTCCTGCCCCCGACGGGGCAGGAAGCTAAAATCACATTCAGGAGGAAATTAAAAATGTCTAAAGTAGTAACCTTCGGCGAGCTGATGATCCGTCTCCAGCCCTACAACTATGAGCGCTTTGTCCAGGCCGATCACCTGGAGTTCACCTTCGGCGGCGGCGAGGCCAACGTGGCCGTGTCGCTGGCAAACTACGGCCTGGACGCCGTGTACGTGACCAAGCTGCCCGCCCACGCCATCGGCCAGGCGGCGGTCAACTCCCTGCGTCGCTACGGCGTGGACACCTCAAAAATCACCCGCGGCGGCGACCGCGTGGGCATCTACTTCAATGAAAAGGGCGCATCCCAGCGCGGCAGCGTGTGCATCTATGACCGCGCGCACTCCGCCATCCAGGAGGCCACGACGGCTGACTTCGACTGGGACGCCATCTTTGAGGGAGTGGACTGGTTCCACTTCACCGGCATCACCCCGGCCCTGGGCTCCAATGTCGTCGACATCTGCCGCGAGGCATGCAAGGCCGCGAAGGCCAAGGGCGTGAAAATCTCCTGCGACCTCAACTACCGCGGCAAGCTCTGGACCCGCGAGCAGGCCCGCGAGGCCATGACCGACCTGTGCCAGTACGTTGACGTGTGCATCTCCAACGAGGAGGACGCCAAGGACGTGTTCGGCATCGAGGCCGAGGCTACCGACATCTACGCAGGCGAGATAAACCGCGAGGGCTACAAGTCCGTGGCAAAGCAGCTGGCCGACAAGTTCGGCTTTGAGAAGGTCGCCATCACCCTGCGCGAGAGCCACAGCGCCTTTGACAACGGCTGGAGCGCCATGCTTTACGACGCGGCAAGCGGCGAGTATTGCTTCTCCAAGAAGTACGAGCTGCACATCATCGACCGCGTGGGCGGCGGCGACAGCTTCGGCGGCGGGCTCATTTACTCCCTGCTCAAGGGCTACGACACCCAGAGCGCGGTGGAGTTCGCGGTTGCGGCCTCCGCGCTCAAGCACTCCATCGAGGGCGACTACAACATGGTCACCGTCTCCGAGGTGGAGAAGCTCGCCGGCGGCGACGGCTCCGGGCGTATCCAGCGGTAATACTTTAATAACTTTAAATTCGCTCTGAAACTGTTGCTATTCCAAGATTTAGCGCACGGTAACGTTTTTGCGGTTTTAATCTGGGAATGGTATAAAACAGCGCGCCCGCGCCGCGGCGCGGCGCGGGCGTGACAATGCAACGAAAGGAGCACCACAATGGAACACTCCAACCCCCTGACCCGGGGCAACAGCTCCCAGAAATTTATCACCATAGGCGAGATCATGCTGCGCCTGACCCCGCCGAACTACGGCAAGATACGCGTGGCGAACAGCTTCGAGGCCAGCTACGGCGGCAGCGAGGCCAACATCGCGCTGGCGCTTGCCAACCTCGGCATCGACAGCACGTTTTTCAGCGTCGTGCCCAACAACAGCCTGGGCAAGAGCGCGGTGCGTATGCTCCGCTCTAACGATGTCCACTGCACGCCCGTCATCCTCTCCAGCCATGAGGAGACGCCAACGCACCGCCTGGGGACATATTATCTGGAGACAGGCTACGGAATCCGCCCCAGCAAGGTTACATATGACCGCAAGCACTCGGCCATCACGGAGTATGATTTTTCAAAGGTCGACCTGGACGCGCTGCTCGACGGCTTTGACTGGCTGCACCTGAGCGGCATCACTCCCGCGCTGTCGGAAAGCTGCGCGCGGTTTATCCTGGACTGCCTGCGCAAGGCCAAGGAAAAGGGCCTGACGGTCAGCTTCGACGGCAACTTCCGCAGCAAGCTCTGGAGCTGGGACCAGGCACGGGACTACTGTACGCAGTGCCTGCCCTATGTGGACGTGCTGCTGGGCATCGAGCCCTACCATCTCTGGAAGGACGAGGACGACCACGCCAAGGGCGACTGGAAGGACGGCGTGCCGCTCCAGCCCAGCTATGAGCAGCAGGACGAGGTGTTCCAGCGCTTTGTGGAACGCTACCCGAACATCAGGTGCATCGCGCGCCACGTGCGCTATGCCCACAGCGGCAGCGAGAACAGCCTCATGGCCTACATGTGGTATCAGGGGCATACCTTTGAAAGCAAGCTGTTCACCTTCAATATCCTCGACCGCGTCGGCGGCGGAGACGCCTTTGCCAGCGGCCTTATCTACGCCATGATGAACAACTACAAGCCCATGGACATGGTGAACTTCGCCGTAGCCAGCAGCGTCATCAAGCACACCATCCACGGCGACGGCAACATCACCGACGATGTGGCGGCTATCCGAAACCTGATGAACATGAACTATGACATAAAACGATAGGAGAAGAGCGTAATGAAAGAATTTATGGACAAGGACTTCCTGCTGGAAACCGAGACTGCCCGGCACCTCTATCACGACTATGCCGCCGCCATGCCCTTGATTGACTACCACTGCCACATCTCCCCGCGGGAGATCTACGAGAACCGCCGCTTCGACAATCTTGTCGAGGTCTGGCTGGGTGGCGAGAACCCGGACGGCAGCTACTTCGGCGACCACTACAAGTGGCGTCTCATGCGCTCCAACGGCGTGCCCGAGGACTACATCACGGGCTCCAAGCCGGCCTTTGAGCGCTTTGTGAAGTTTGCCGAGAGCCTCGAAATGGCCATCGGCAACCCCATGTACCACTGGACCAACCTGGAGCTGAGGCAGTTTTTCGGCTATGACAAGCCCCTTACCCCGGAAAACGCCCAGGAGTGCTGGGACTACTGCAACGATAAGCTGCGCAATGACCCCGGCCTCACCGTCCGCGGCATTATCGAAAAGGCCAACGTCGCCATGATCGGCACCACCGACGACCCCGTCGACACCCTCGAGTGGCACGAGAAGATCGCCGCCGACCCCAGCATCAAGGTCAAGGTCTGCCCCTCCTTCCGTCCCGACAAGGCCATCAATATAAGCAAGCCCGGCTTTGCCGAGTACATAGCCAAGCTGGCCGGGAGCGTGGGCAAGGACAGCCTGGACAGCGTCGAGGAGGTCTGCGCCGCGCTGACCGAGCGGCTTGAGCATTTCGCCAAGCTCGGCTGCCGCGCCAGCGACCACGGCCTGGACTACATCCCCTTCCGCCCCTGCTCCATGGAGAAGGCCAACGACGCCTTCAAGGACGCCATGAAGGGCAAGGAGATAAGCGTGAAGGACTCCGAGCGCTATCAGACCGCCATTCTGCTCCATCTGGGCCGCGAATACCACCGCCTGAACATCGCCATGCAGCTGCACTACTCCTGCATGCGCAACATGAACGAGCGCATGTACGCCAAGATGGGCCCGGACACCGGCTTTGACGCCATCTCCCAGAACACCTGCGGCGAGTCCGTGGCGCGCCTGCTGTCCGCTCTGGACGCCGAAGGCAAGTGCCCGAAGACCATACTCTACTCCCTCAACCCCGCCGACAACGCCCAGCTGGGCACCATCCTGGGCTGCTTCCAGTCCGACGAGATCCCCGGCAAGATCCAGCACGGCTCCGCCTGGTGGTTCAACGACACCAAGTCCGGCATGGAGGAGCAGATGAAGTCCCTGGCAAACCTCGGCCTGCTGGGCAACTTCGTGGGAATGCTTACCGACTCCCGCTCCTTCCTCAGCTATGCCCGCCATGACTACTTCCGGCGCATACTCTGCAACCTCGTCGGCAGCTGGGTCGAGAACGGCGAGTACCCCGCCATCGAGGCGTCGCTGAAGAAGATCGTCGAGGGCGTGTGCTACAGCAACGCCGCCCGCTACTTCGGACTGTAAGCCATGGAAAAGGAGATTACAGCGGAGCACCGGCACAGCCGCCTGCTGCGCAATGTGCTTTTCGCGTTTTTTGTCAGCGGCGCGGCCTCGCAGCCCCTGGGCTCCTTTATCCCCTTCCTGCGGGAGCAGTACGGCTTCAGCTACGACCTGTCCGGCGTGCTGCTGTCATGCCAGTCTATCGGCAACCTCATCGCCGTGCTGCTGGCTGGCGTCCTGCCCATCTATTTGGGCAGGAGAAGGGCCATACTGAGCACCTCCGTCTGGATGGCGGCGGCCTACATCATCTTTGCCAGCGGCTTCGGTTCGCCGGCGCTGCTTGTGGCCGCTTTCGCCATGACGGGTATCGCCCGGGGAGGCAACTCCAACTTCTCTAACACAATGATTTCAACCCTGCCGGGAGACATGGCGACCCGGGGCTATAATCTGCTGCACGGCTGCTTCGCCGTGGGGGCGCTGCTGTCCCCGCTGGCGCTGGTGTTCTGCGTCAACCGCTGGCCCGGCGCGGGCTGGCGCTACATGGCGGGCGCACTGGCCGCGCTGTGCCTGTGCCAGGTAGTCCTCTACGCCAGAATGCCGCTGCCCAAGGAGCAGGCGAAGAAGGGCATTAAGTCAGTTGACCGAAGCTTCCTGCGCGTCAGGCAGTTCTGGCTGGGCAGCGCCATGCTGTTTTTCTACATCTCGGTGGAATACGCTATCGTGGGCTGGCTGGTATCCTATTTCCAGGACACCGGCATACTCAGCGCCGGCTACTCCCAGATGATGAACAGCCTGCTGTGGCTGGTTATCTTCCTCGGGCGCATGATCGGCGCGGCGATAACGGGCAAGGTATCCCGGGCCTGGCTTCTGCTGGTGGACGGGATAGGCTTTTTTGCCTGCTTCCTGCTGATGTTCTTCAGCCGGAGCCCCGCGCCCATTGTCCTGGGCCTGATGGGGGTCGGCCTGTTCATGGCCACCATCTATCCCACGGCCTTCGCCTTCGGCAGCGACTGCATCCGCGGCAATGACCTGGGGTGCAGCATCATGATATTCACAGGCAGCGCCGGCGGCATCATCACACCCTTCCTTGTCGGCCAGGTGGCGGAGCGTTCCGGCATCCGGGCCGGGATGGGCTTGGTGGCGGTGTTTACCGCCCTGCTGCTGCTGAGCATAGTGCTCAGCGTCCTCAGCACGAAAATGGTGAAAAAAGGAGCGTAAAGCTATGGAAAGACTTTGCTACAAGACCTTGAAGGAAACCGGTTACGACGGTTATATTCTGGAAAGCGCGCCGGAAAAGGTGCTGCAATTTGGCGAGGGCAACTTCCTCAGGGCCTTCGTAAACTACTGGTTTGATGTCTCCAACGAAAAGGTCGGCTGGAACGGCAAGTGCGTACTCGTGCAGCCCATCGCCCCCGGACTGGCCAAGCTCATAAACGAGCAGGAGGGGCTCTACACCCTCTATCTCCGCGGCCGCGAAAACGGTGAGAAGGTGGACCGCAAGCGCGTCATCTCCTCCGTCTCCCGCTGCCTCAACCCCTATGAGAAAGAGGACTTCGACGCCATGATGGACGTGGCAGTGTCCGACGATCTGGAGTACATCGTCTCCAACACCACCGAGGCCGGCATCGTCTACGACCCGGCCTGCAAGTTCGGCGACACCCCCGCCGCTTCTTTCCCCGGCAAGCTGACCCAGGTGCTGTACAAGCGCTGGCAGGCGGGCAAGAGCGGGCTGGTGATTTTGTCCTGCGAGCTCATCGACAACAACGGCAGGGAGCTGCTCAAGTGCGTCAACAAGTACATTGAGCAGTGGGCGCTGGATGACGGCTTTAAGAAGTACGTCAATGACGACTGCCTGTTCTGCTCCACGCTGGTCGACCGTATCGTCCCGGGCCGCATCCGCGACGCGGAGGAGCTGGCGAAGGTCGAAGCCGCCAACGGCTACCACGACGAGCTTATCGACGTGGGCGAGGTCTTCGGCGTTTGGAACATCGAGGGCCCGGAATGGCTGGAGGAAAAGCTGCCGTTCAAGGCCGCCGGCCTCAACTGCCCCGTCGTGCCCGACGTGACTCCGTACAAGAAGCGCAAGGTGCGCATCCTCAACGGCGCGCACACCGGCTTCGTGCTGGGCGCGTACCTTGCCGGATTTGACATCGTGCGCGACTGCATGATCGACGACACGGTGCGCTCGTTCATGAACAAGATGCTCCACGAGGAGGTCATCCCGACCCTGCCGCTGGACAAGAAGGATCTTGAGGACTTCGCCAGCGCCGTGCAGGACCGCTTCAACAACCCCTTCGTCAATCACGAGCTGATGAGCATCTCCCTCAACTCCACCTCCAAGTGGCGTGCGCGCAACATGCCCTCCTTCCTGGAGTACATCGAAAAGACCGGAAAGCTGCCGGCGTGCCTGACCGCGTCCTTCGCGTTCTACATCGCCTTCTTCTCCAATGACATCCAGGCGCTGACCGACGAGGGGCTGGTATGCCGCCGTCCCAAGGGCAACGAGTACACCTGCTCCGACGATCGCTGGGCGCTTGAGTTCTACTACGAGCACAAGGACGACAGCGCCGCCGACCTGGTCCGTGCCGTCATGACCAACGAGCGCATGTGGGGTCAGGATCTGACCCAGGTGCCCGGCTTTGAGCAGGCCGTGGCAGCCTGTCTGGAGAAGGTCCGCGCCGAGGGCGCGCTCGCGGCCTTTGCCGATTGCCTGTAAGGGGGGAGAGGTATGAAGGCTATACGCCTGCATCCCCGGGACAACGTGGCCGTCGCCCTGGAGGAGGTCGCTGCGGGTGAGGCCCTGTCCATTGACGGGCAGAAGCTGACCGCCGCGGAGGCTATCGGGCGCGGACATAAGCTCGCGTTGGCTCCCATTTCAGCCGGAGCGCCCGTGATGAAATACGGCTGCGCCATCGGACTGGCGAAAGAGGATATCGCGCCCGGACAGTGGGTGCATGTCCACAATGTGCGCACCGGACTTTCCGAGGGCGGCGCGTACTCCTATGACCACAAGACCTATGACCTGCCGGAGGTTGCCCCGCGCACCTTCAGCGGTTTCCGCCGTGACGGCGGGCGCGTGGGAATCCGCAACGAGCTGTGGATTTTACCCACAGTGGGCTGCGTCAACAATGTCGCCCAGCAGCTGGTGCAGCAGAACCAGCACCTCGTGACGGGCAGCGTGGAGGGCCTTTACACCTTCCCGCACCCCTTCGGCTGCTCCCAGATGGGGGACGACCACGCCCAGACACGCAAGCTGCTCGCCGCCCTGGCGCGCCACCCCAACGCCGGGGGCGTGCTGGTGCTGGGGCTTGGCTGCGAGAACCTGACCATGGAGCAGTTCAAGACCGAGCTTGGCGAGTGGGACGAGCGGCGCGTGAAGTTCCTCATCTGCCAGGAGGAGAGCGATGAGATCGCCGCCGCGTCCGCCCTGCTTAAAGAGCTGGCAGAATACGCCGCCGGCTTCCAGCGCGAGGACATCCCGGCAAGCGAGCTGGTTGTGGGCATGAAGTGCGGCGGCAGCGACGGGCTGTCCGGTATCACCGCCAACCCCACTGTGGGCCGCTTCTCCGACCGGCTCATCGCCCTGGGCGGCTCCACCGTCCTGACCGAGGTGCCGGAGATGTTCGGCGCGGAGTCCATCCTCTTCGAGCGCTGCGAGAGCGAGGCGGTCTTTGACAAGGCCGTGAAGATGATCGAGGACTTCAAGCACTACTTCACCAGCCACAACCAGGTTGTGTACGAAAATCCCAGCCCCGGCAACAAGGCAGGCGGCATCACCACACTCGAGGACAAGTCCTGCGGCTGTGTCCAGAAGGGCGGCAGCGCCCAGGTCGTGGACGTGCTGGGCTACGGCGAGGCAGTGACAAAGAAGGGGCTGAACCTGCTCTCCGGCCCGGGCAACGACCTGGTTTCGACCACGGCGCTCACCGCCGCGGGCGCGCACCTGATCCTCTTTACCACCGGACGCGGCACACCCTTCGGTGCCCCCGCTCCCACGGTGAAGATTTCCACCAACACCGCGCTGTACGAGAAAAAGGGCGGCTGGATCGATTTCAACGCCGGCACCGTGGCCCAGGGCGAGAGCCTGGATGCCGCGGGCGACCGCCTGCTGGATTACGTCCTGTCCGTTGCCAGCGGGGAGAAGACGAGCACCGAGCGGCGCGGAGCGCGTGAGATATCCATTTTCAAGGACGGCGTAGTCCTGTAATCCCCGGCAACCCCGCCGTTTTGCGCGGAGAAGACGCAAATTTCAGACACGGCAAGGCCCCGCTTCGTACGGCGAAGCGGGGCCGCTTTGTATCCTGCACGAAAAAATGCCGATTTGGGCACCACGCCCGTCTCATAAAAAAGTGGTATAATGGATGCGGGGGTGAAGAAGATGGA